>JBJEBO010000499.1:0-6047 GCA_051870155.1 Candidatus Cryptobacteroides sp. | reverse complement strand
TGTGCATTCTCGAGTCCTGCAAGAAGTGTTTCCCAATGTGAGGAGTCTATCATCAGAGCGGCTTTGGACACATCCGGATCGTTTGAAATCCAGCGTGTGAATTTCTCCATTTCGCGTGTGCTGTCGAGGAGGGCGTCATCCATATTTATGTCGATGATTCTCGCTCCATCCCTGATTTGTCCTGCGGCAATCTTCAATGCTGCGTCGTAATCTCCTGCTGCTATCAGTTTTGCAAATTTGCGCGAACCTGCCACATTGGTACGCTCGCCTATATTTGTGAAATTGCTTGATACTACATCCACATCCACGGACTCCAAACCGCTCACTGTCAGGATTTCCCTTGTTTTTTCAGGAAGCCTGCGCGGGGCTATGCCTTTGACTGCGTCAGCGATTGCCTTGATGTGGGCAGGGGTGGTGCCGCAGCAGCCTCCGGTGATGTTCAATATGCCTTTTAAAGCCATCTTTCTGATGTCGGCGGCCATTGTCTCAGGGCTTTGGTCGTATGCTCCCATCTCGTTTGGCAGTCCTGCATTCGGATAACAAATCACCGGGCTTGCACTCCATCTTGCCACATCTTCCACAAGAGGAATCATCTCGTCTGCCCCCAAGGAACAGTTGAGACCGAAAGCGACAGGATGACAATGTTTTATGGATGTATAGAAAGCTTCTGCTGTCTGCCCTGTGAGATCCCTCCCGCTGCGGTCGCTGACAGAAAGGGACACTATGACTGGCATATCTCCGACAGACAATTCACTGCAGGCCTCTTTTATGCCTTTGATGGCAGCCTTGGTGTTCAGGGCGTCGAAGCAAGTTTCGAGTTGGAGAATGTCAACACCTCCCTGAATCAGTCCTTTCGCCTGTTCCTTGAATGCTTCCTTCATATCCTTGAATGAATAAGGTCTGAAGGCCGGATCTGAAAGGTCAGGGGAGAGGGACAGGGATTTGGAAGTCGGTCCCATACTGCCTGCCACAAGAATTTTTCTGTCTGCTGAATCTGCTGCACGCCTTGCTGTCCTTGCTCCTTCGAATGCCATTTTGAAGGCCTCTGATGAGCACCCATATTCACTTTGAGAAATGGAGTTTGCGCTGAAGGTGTTGGTGGTGATTATGTCGGCTCCGGCTTCGATGTAGCGGCGGTGGATTTCCTCGATTACATCCGGTCTTGTGATGTTGAGGCATTCATTGTTGCCTTTGAGGTCTTTGGTACAAGATGCGAAATATTCGCCCCTGTAGTCGTTTTCTGTGAGCGAAAATGTCTGGATCATAGTGCCCATCGCACCGTCGAGTATGTAAATCCTGTCTTCCGGGAAGAGATTCTTCATTAGTTGTATATGGGTATTTATATGTAAATTTTTTTTCGATATCAGTCAATCATTTTTTTGAACACCTTGGGTGTCGGGGTTGAGAAGCGGAGAACTTCTCCTGTGACCGGGTGGCGGAACGAGAGGCTGCGGGCGTGAAGGCAGAGCCTTCCGGCAGGGCAGGGACCCTGCCCATATTTCCTGTCGCCGGCGACAGGAAATCCGCCCGCCGCCGCGTGTACCCTGATTTGATTCTTGCGTCCGGTCTCAAGATCAAACTCAACAAGGCAATATGGATTCCCCTGCCTTATCAACTTGAAATGAGTCACAGCCCTGCGTCCCCCATTGTCATACCGGCACGAATACACCATCTTGCTCTTGGGATTCTCCGTAAGCCAACTGGTAATCGTACCGGACTCACGCGGAGGGCATCCTGCCGTGACTGCTATATATGTCCTCTCAATGACATTCTCATTCCATCCGTCCTGGAGGTCGCGCTTAACTCTCTCTGTCTTTGCAAAGACCAACAGACCGGAAGTGTCCCTGTCCAGTCTGTGGACTATGAAAATCCTCTGTCTGCGGTCCCGTCTTCTCACATAATCGGTCAGCAGGCTATAGGCAGTCACCTCAGAGGCATCCCCGGTGGAAATGGTGAGCAGCCCCGCCGCCTTGTTCACCACGATGATGAACTCGTCCTCAAAGACAATTTCCAAACCCCTTATGCGAGACTCTTTATCCATCAGTCCTTTATGGCTTTTGCAAGTCCTCCCTCACTGGTCTCCTTGTAAAGTGACGGGAGATCCTTTCCGGTTTCCTTCATCACTTTTACTGCCTGGTCGAAAGACACCCTGTGCCTTCCGTCAGTATAGAGCGCATAGATGCTTGCATCCAATGCGCGCGCTGCCGCATAGGCGTTGCGCTCGATGCAGGGAATCTGTACCAGACCGCACACCGGGTCGCAAGTCAGCCCAAGATGGTGTTCAAGCCCCATCTCAGCAGCATATTCTATTTGCGCAGGACTGCCTCCGAGCAACTGTGTCGCCGCAGCAGCGGCCATCGCGCAAGCCACTCCAACCTCTCCCTGGCAACCTACCTCAGCTCCTGAAATCGATGCATTGTGTCTTACTACATTTCCTATCAATCCTGCTGTGGCCAAAGAACGGATGATCCTCCTGTCGCTGAATCCATAGACTTTTTTTAGATGATAGAGCACTCCCGGAACCACACCGCACGAGCCACACGTCGGAGCTGTGACAATGGTGCCACCACAGGCATTTTCTTCGCTTACCGCAAGGGCGTATGAGAAAATCAATCCCCTTGTTCTGAGCACGTCCTCATAACCCTTGGCGCGGATGTAATAGCTTGCTGCCTTGCGTCTTATATGAAGCGGACCGGGAAGCCCGCCTTCGCTGTCAATTCCTCTTTCGATTGCCTGGCACATCACCTTCCACACCAGTTCGAGATGTTCCATAAAGCCCGGCTTGTTCCCCTCACATTCCTCCACATATTCCCAATAGGATTTCCCGTTCTTATTGCACCAGTCGAGCAAGGCATCCATTGTCTCAAGCTCATAAACGTCCTCGTTCTCCTCTGCGCCCGGCTCCTGATAGTCCATACAGATGATGTCCCCGCCTCCGATGCTGTAATATGTCCATTTGTCATATACATCGCCGTTGATGTCAACCGATGCGATTCTCATTCCGTTAGGATGCACAGGAAGCACCTCCTTGGGCTTCCATATTATGTCCACATCTCCAGCCCTTTCTGACTTTCTTTCGACTGTGGCTTTCTCAGTCCAATTCCAACTCGAATAAGCCTCTTTTATAGCTATGTCAGTGAGGTGACCTTTGCCGGTCGCGGCAAGCGAGCCATAGAGGGTCACCTGCAGGTGATGGGTGTCGTGGTGCTGGTCGAGATAGGCTCTCACAGCCTTGTAGGGGCCCATCGTATGGCTGCTCGATGGTCCTTTCCCAATTTTATATATGTCAAGTATCGTTTTCATCGAATACACTATAAATAATCATCGAAATACATCGTGACTTTGTCCATAAGGTGGATGCGGTCCTTGCCATAAACATTGTGCTCAGCGCAAGGATAAGGGAAATAGTCCACCTGGACATTGTTCTTGATGCACTCCCTGATGAAACTCAGGCTATTTTCCCAGACTACCACCGGATCCACGGCACCCTGACAGATGAGCAACTTGCCCTTCAGGGATGTAGCCTTGTTGATAAGGCTGACTTTGTCGTAGCCCTCAGGATTTTCCTGAGGAGAACCCATATACCTTTCCCCATACATCACCTCATACCATTTCCAATCAATCACCGGACCTCCTGCAACTGCAACCTTGAATGTCTCAGGATAATTGGTAATCAAGGAGATAGTCATAAATCCACCATAACTCCATCCGTGTACTCCGATTCTGTCACAATCCACATAAGGGAGAGACTTGAGCATCTTCACGCCCTCCATCTGGTCCGCCATCTCAGCCTGACCGCACTGCCCCCAAATTGCCTGCTCATACTCCATTCCGTGGTAAGGGGTGCCCCTGTTGTCCTGCACATAAACTACATAACCCTTCTGTGCCATAAGCATTTCCCAACTCCTCATATTTGCAAGCCACGAATTGCTGACAAGCTGGGTATGCGGACCTCCATATACATACACGATTACCGGGTATTTTTTCGATGGGTCGAAATCCTTCGGCTTTATGAGCCTGTAGGCATTGTCGAATTTTCCATCCGCGCTCTTGATGGTGCCGAACTCTATTTCCCCGTAGGCATAATCCTCCACAGGGCTTTCCACCTTGCACAAATTGCGAATCAATTTTCCGTCGTTACTCCTGAGATTCACCTCTCCAGGCACATTCAGGCTGCTGTAAGTGTCAATGAATTCCTTGCAATCCTCGCGCATAATGACATAGTGCCATCCCTCTTCAGGAGTGAGTCTTGCCGTCTTGCCATTCTTGAGGGAAATCCTGAAAAGATGCTTCTCTGTAGGGGAAACCTCTGAAGAATAATAATAGACATATTTCCCGTCGTTTGCTACGTAACTTACATCAGCAGAGACTTTTGTGAGCCTTTCTACCTTTCCGTTGACATCGCAGAGATAGAGGCTGTGGTAACCGTCCCTGTTGGCGCTGCTGTAGATGAATTTGTCATCGGAAATGAAATGAAGCCTCTCATAAGGCTCAACATATTTGTCGTTATCCTCGGTAAGCACCGTCCTGACGAAACTTCCGTCAGCGGCATCATACATATTCAATTTAAGATGTTTCTGGCTCCTGTCCAAAACCTGGACGAAGATATTGCGACAATTCGGCGACCAGGTAACGCAAGTGAGATAGCGGTCGTAGCTGAAATCGTTGACTTTCAGATGGATAGTGTCCCTCGATTCCATATCATAGATGCAGAGCCTGAGGATTTCCGAATCCATCCCGGCCATCGGATATCTGATTTCTTTCAGACTTCCAGTCCTTGTGTTTATGTCGAGCAGAGGGAATTTTGTAACCTTTCTCTCGTCTTTCCTATAGAACGCCAACTTGCCTCCGTCCGGAGACCAGAACATTCCTCCTTCAATCCCGAATTCGTTCCTGCTTACGACAGAGCCGTATTTGATTCCGTCCACTGAACTTTCCGCCACCGCTCTCACATTCAGCAGGGTATCTGTCAGATAAAGCCCTTCCTCCGTAATGAATGAATATGTTTTTCCGTCCGGTGAAGCTGCTAAGTCCTCTATTCCTTTGATTCCCTTATAGATACAACTTATGGCCTCATCCTGCTTCCATCCCTCTGTCAGCACTCCGTCCTCCCATCGGTAGGATGTGAATTTTGGTCTTATGTTCTTTCCCAAAACAGCCTCTTCCATCGTCAGCATCCTTCCTTGTGGTGAATGTGCCGGATGAATATCCACTACATTATGCACCGGTGCGCCATCGGTTGCTCCCGTAACATTCTGCGCAACGGCGGCCATCAAGCCGCCGTTGACTATTATTGCGGCTCCAGCCGCAATAATTCTCGTATAAATTTTCCTCATTTTCAGTTAACTGCTATGATTTTGTCAACCACATATTTCTGTTGTCCCCTCCAAGGCAGGGCTCCGAGATATTCCTTGTAGTGAAGCTCCACTGTCTTGCCACCGCAACGCATCAGCGAGTCCGCAATGTGCTCGTCAGAGATGGAAAATTCAAATTCATAGGACTGAACTACATTCTGTGATCCGGTTTTGCTGTTTTTTGCAAAGCCTGCCTGGATCACCCTTCCTTCATAGGTTTTGAAAATGTAGCCCTTGTAAACCACGAAGTTGAGTTCGCCTGCCTTTACGCCTTCTCCGAAGACGAAGTAGAATTTGAAATATATGAATGCTGCGAGAACTACGGCAAGCACTGCTAAAGTTATTCCGATTATTTTCTTTTTCATTATTTTCAATATTATTTGAATATACCTGAAATTGTATAATTCCGCAAATATACGGATTTTATTTAGATTATTTAAGTCTAGCAAATGCAACATTGCCGAATATTCAATGAACTATCGCTATACGCTCAATACTCCGGAGCAGAGCAGAAGACCTATGAACGGTGTTTGCTGACGCTTGATGAACGGCTTCACTTTGGCTGTGTTGATGATATCGAGACCTTTGATTATTTCCCAGGCATAGATAAAATCTTTGCCTGTGAGATACTCTCCTTCCTCGGCCCTTTTTGTGCCCGGACTGCCGCCCTTAATGAAAATGCAACTTCCCACG
>JBJEBO010000498.1:0-6056 GCA_051870155.1 Candidatus Cryptobacteroides sp. | reverse complement strand
ATCAGAAGGGTCCTGAGTATTTCATCGAGGCTGCCGCCAAGGTGCTCAAGAGATGCAAGAATGTCCGTTTTGTAATGGCGGGCAGCGGAGATATGCTCAACAGATGTATCCGCCACGTCGCACGTCTCGGTATTTCAGACCGCTTCCATTTCACCGGCTTCCTCCGCGGACAGGAAGTGCAGAAGATGTTCGCCCTTTCGGATGTTTATGTGATGCCGTCCATTTCGGAGCCTTTCGGCATCTCGCCTCTTGAGGCTATGCAGACCAATGTTCCTTCCATCATTTCCAAGCAGTCAGGCTGTGCGGAGATTTTGAGATACGCTCTTAAGGTTGATTTCTGGGATGTGGACGCAATGGCAGATGCCATCTACGGTCTGTTGAACTATCCTGCAATCTCAAATCTTGCCGCTCGTTGCGGATATGATGAGGTCAATGCCCTCAAATGGAATAATGCGGCAGCCAAGATAAAGGCCGTATATGAGTCAGTTGTCAATGTAAAATAAAATTAGATAAGATATGAAAAAGAGTATATGTCTGTATTTCCAGGTTCATCAGCCGACCAGACTTAGATTATACAGATTTTTTGACATCGGAAAAGATTCGCACTATTACGATGATTTTGCGAACAGAACCATCCTCAGGAGGATTGCACAGAAATGCTATCTTCCTATGAATGAACTCCTTCTCGACCTTGTAAATCGTCACGACGGTCAGTTCAAGGTGGCATTCTCAATTTCAGGTTCTGCCCTCGAACAGTTCGACCGTTATGCACCTGAGGTTATTGACAGCTTCAGGAAACTTGCAAAAACAGGAAAGGTTGAGTTCCTTGCGGAGACTTACTACCACTCTCTCGCTTCACTCGCATCACCTGCAGAGTTCAAGCATCAGGTTCTCAAACATAAAGCAGCCATCGAACATTATTTCGGAGTGTCTCCTGTGACTTTCCGAAACACAGAGCTCATCTATTCCGATGCAATCGGCTCAATGGTCTATGACCTCGGATTCAAGACGATGCTTACAGAAGGTGCAAGGCACGTCCTCGCTTGGAAGAGCCCTAACTACATCTACTCAGGAGCTCAGGCATCCAAGCTCAAACTTCTTCTTAAGAACTCATCACTGAGCGACGACATCGCTTTCAGATTCTCAGACAGGACTTGGTCTGACTGGCCTCTTACCGGCGAAAAATATCTCTCTTGGATCAAGGAGTCTGCAAAGAACGACGAGATTGTGAACCTCTTTATGGATTATGAAACTTTCGGCGAGCATCAGAAGGCACAGAGCGGAATCTTTGACTTTATGAGATTCTTCCCTGAGGCTGTAATCGCAGACGGAGAGTTTGAGTTCGTAACCCCTGCACAGGCTGCCAAGAAGCACGCTCCTGTTGCTACTCTCGACGTCCCGGATCCAATTTCTTGGGCAGACGAGGAAAGGGATGTCACTGCTTGGCTTGGAAACGAACTTCAGAACGAGGCATTTAACAAGCTTTATGCACAGACTGAAAAACTTTCTATCCTCAATGACGAGATTCTCTGGTCAGATTTCGGACATCTCCAGGAGAGCGACCACCTCTATTATATGTGTACAAAGTTCTTCTCCGACGGAGCTGTGCATAAATATTTCAACCCGTATGATACACCGTATGAGGCGTTTATAAATTATATGAACGTTTTGAGTGATTTTATTTTGCGAGTTGATGATGCAATTTCCGTTTCAGATGTTAAATTTGCAGCCGAAAAACCGGCGGAGAAGCCGGCAAAGGTAGCTAAACCAAAGGCTGCTAAGACCGCAAAAGTTGCGAAAACCAGTGCGGAAAAACCTGCCAAAGCCGTCAAGAAGACGGCTGGATCTGCTGCCAAAAAGACAACAGTTAAAAAATAATAAATGGAAAAAGATTTGATCAAGGCGGACTATCTTTTTGAGGTCAGCTGGGAAGTCTGTAATAAGGTAGGAGGGATTTATACGGTGATTGCCACCAAATCCCTCTACCTTAAATCAGAACTCAAGAGACATCATATATTGATAGGTCCCGATGTGTGGATGGATACAGAGACCAATCCGGATTTTATCGAAGATCCGCTGCTCTATAGGACTTGGAGGGCACAGGCGGCATCAGAAGGTCTCAGAATCAGAGTTGGAAAATGGAACGTACCAGGCAAACCTATTGCCATTCTTGTGGATTTTAAGCAGTTCCTCACCCAACAAAATGAAATACTTACCGAATATTGGAAACGTTTCGGTGTCGATTCCATTACAGGAAACTGGGATTACAAGGAATCGGCATTGTTCGGTTATGCGGCAGGAAAAGTCATTGAAAGCTTCTATCGCTTCAATCTTTGCCCATCCGACAAGGTCGTGGCACAGTTCCACGAATGGATGACGGGCGCCGGTCTGCTCTATATCAAGCAGACGGAATTGCCGATAGCTACTGTTTTTACAACCCACGCCACAGTGGTCGGCAGATGTGTTGCCGGTAACAATCTTCCTCTTTACGACGCAATGGGCGTATATGACGGAGATGCAAAGGCGAGGGAATTCAATGTCATAGCAAGACATTCTCTTGAAAAACGTTCTGCCGAGAATGCCGACATATTCACCACGGTGAGCGAAATCACTGCGGCTGAATGCAAGCAGTTCCTCGGACGTGACGTGGATATCGTCACCCCGAACGGTTTTGAAAACAGCTTTACACCTGCAACAGACGAGGAATATGGACAGAAGAGGGATGCTGCACGCGCCAAACTTCTTGAAGTTGCCTCAGCAATGTCAGGTGAAATCGTCCCTAAGGACGCGGTTCTTGTAGGCATCAGCGGCCGTTACGAGTACAAGAACAAAGGAATTGACGTCTTCATCGATGCTTTGGACAAGCTCAATCGTTCTGAATTCGAAGGACGCAGCATCCAGGCATTCATAATGGTTCCTTCCGGCAACAATGGTCCGGACAAGGAGCTTTTAGCAAAACTTTCCGGCAAGGTATCTCCGTATATCACAAGGACATCCCACTATCTGATGGATCCGGAATATGATGCTATCACAAGAAGACTTGACGAACTTCAACTCAATAATGCCATAGCCGATAAAGTGAAGGTATATTTCATCCCTTCATATCTCAACGGCAACGACGGCATTTTCAATATGAGTTATTATGACCTTCTCGCAGGTCTTGACCTTACCGTATTCCCTTCATATTATGAGCCGTGGGGCTACACGCCTCTTGAGAGTCTCGCTTTCAAGGTGCCTACCGTCACCACAAGTCTCGCCGGATTCGGCCAGTGGGTGAGGACGCACTATGGAAAGGAGCATCCCGGAATCACAATCATACCGAGGAATGACTCCAATTATAGAAATGTGGTCGAGGATGTCGTCGGTTGCATAAAGGAAGCCGCACGACTTTCTTCAGACGAAAGGAAGGTTTATATGGACAACGCCAAAGAGGTGTCCGAAATCGCCCTTTGGGAAAACAACATCGTATATTATATGGAGGCGTATTCAAGGGCGCTTTCCAAAGTTATTTCAGAAAAAGGAGCATTCCCTGAGATTAGGGATGATAAATCTATGCACTACGAAAAAATTGATGTAAACCAGCCATCCTGGAACAGCGTTTTCGTGTCAAGGCATCTGCCTGACACCCTCAAGGACCTCGAGACTCTTTCAAGGAATCTCTGGTGGTGCTGGAACGAATCTGCGAAAGAATTGTTCAAATCAATAGACGCCCAGGCTTGGGAGGATTCCGGAGAGAATCCTATCGCAATGCTTGACAAAGTAAAATTCAAGAAATATCAGAAACTTGAGAAGGATCCTGTTTTCCTCGCAAATCTCAAATCTGTGATGGACGAGTTCAATGCCTATATGGCACTGAAAGCTGAGAGGACCAGTCCTTCAATCGCATATTTCTGTATGGAGTACGGTCTTGACACTTCGCTCAAGATTTATTCAGGAGGTCTCGGTATCCTCGCCGGAGACTACCTCAAGGAAACCAGTGATATGAACACGAACCTCGTGGCTGTCGGTCTCCTCTACAGATACGGTTATTTTACCCAGATGCTTTCTGCACAGGGCGCACAGGTTTCAAAATATGATGCTCAGGACTTTATGAAGATTCCTGCATCCCCTGTCCGCGATGCTGATGGAAACTGGATGACTGTGAGCGTGGCCTTCCCTGGACGTAACCTCAATGCAAGACTTTGGAGGGTGGATGTAGGAAGAACCGAACTCTACCTTATGGATACTGACTATGAGGACAATCTTCCAGAGGACAGGAGTGTAACCCACCATCTCTACGGAGGCGACTGGGAGAACCGTCTCAAACAGGAACTTCTGCTGGGCGTCGGCGGTATTCGCGCTCTCAGAAAACTCGGACTCAATCCTGAGGTTTACCACTGCAATGAGGGACACGCCGCATTTACAGGTCTCGAGAGACTCCGTGAATATATCCAGATGGAGAATCTTGACTACCCTGAGGCTTTGGAACTTGTGAGGGCTTCGTCATTGTTCACAACCCACACTCCTGTTCCTGCAGGTCACGATGCATTCGACGAGGGACTTCTCAGAAAATATATCGGACATTATCCTGAGAGACTCAAGATAGATTGGGAGACAATGATGGCACTCGGCAAGAACAACCCTACAGATGTGAACGAGAAATTCTCAATGAGTAACCTCGCTGCCAACATCTCACAGGAGGTCAACGGAGTTTCCTGGCTCCACGGTGAGGTCAGCAGGGACATCTTCGCCCCTATGTATCCTGGTTATCTTCCTGAAGAACTTCACGTCAGCTATGTCACCAACGGTGTTCACTATCCGACTTGGGCCGCTCCTGAGTGGAAGAACGTACACGCACGTGTCTTCGGTGACCAGTTTGCTACACACCACTACGACAAGTCCTGCTTCGAGGGCATCTACAATATTTCCGATGAAGAGGTATGGTCAGTGCGCACATCTCTCAGAAAGAAACTCATTGACGAAATCAAAGAGAGACTTTCCAATCCTGCCGCAACCAACCACTATTCACCTCGTCAGATCGTGACTATTAAGGAAACTCTCAGGGACGACGTCCTCACCATTGGATTCGCAAGACGTTTCGCTACATATAAGAGGGCACACCTCCTGTTCCGCGACCTTGACAGACTCGATGAGATTGTGAATAATCCTCAGCAGCCGGTACAATTCATCTTCGCCGGTAAGGCTCACCCTGCAGATAAGGCAGGTCAGGACCTCATCAAGATGATTGTTGATATCTCAAAACAGGAAAGGTTCATCGGAAAGATTGTGTTCGTTCCGAACTATGACATCACCCTTGCCAAGTATCTCGTACAGGGAGTTGACGTATGGATGAACAACCCTACCCGTCCTCTCGAGGCATCAGGTACATCTGGAGAGAAGGCTGCGATGAATGGTGTAATGCACTTCTCAGTCCTTGACGGATGGTGGGTTGAAGGCTACAAACCGGGTGCCGGCTGGGCTCTTCCTATGGAGAGGACCTACGATGACCAGAACTATCAGGATGAGCTCGATGCAGCTACCATCTATACTATCATAGAGAACGACATTGCTCCGGCATTCTATAATAGGGACAAGTCAACCGGACGTTCTGCACAGTGGATTGAGTACATCAAGAACACTGTCGCAATGGTGGCTTGCAATTTCACAACCAACAGGATGCTTACAGACTATATCAATCAGTATTATGTTCCTCAGTCAGCAAGGACGTCAACTCTCCTTGAGAATGGCTTCCAGAAGGCTAAGGAGATTGCAGCCTGGAAGAAGCGTCTGCGTCGCGAATGGAAGAATGTGGAAGTCATTTCTGTAGTGAAACCGGACAGCACTTATGACAATATAGCGCTTGGCAAGGAATTCACTTCAGAGGTTGTACTCAGCATCGGAGACCTCCAGCCGGAGGATGTTGGAGTTGAACTCCTCTTCGCAACCGCCGACAGCAAGGGCAAACTCCACATCCAGGAGAGATTCGACTTCTCACCTGTAGAGTACAATGATGGAGTGGCTAAATATCAGGCTATTATCCTTCCTGAGACGACAGGACAGTATCAGGTGGCAGGCAG
>JBJEBO010000497.1:0-6072 GCA_051870155.1 Candidatus Cryptobacteroides sp. | reverse complement strand
TCAAGGACACGCGCAACCTCGCCGTACCTTCCGGCACTGTAGGCGGACGCACCGGAAGCAGATAAAACCCGGCTTCCCGCATTTTCTGTGCCAACGCCACAGCTCGCACGCTGTCCCCTGCGATAAGCGGAATAATGTGACTTTCCGAAGGACAATCCATTCCCATATCTCTCACCGCTTTACGAAGACGCGCCGAGTTTTCGGAAAGATTCCTGCGCCGTTCTGAAAAACTGGCAAGATTTTCAAGTACAAAAAGGGTACGTGCCATATTGACAGGAGGAAGAGCTGTAGAAAAAATCAGGGTCCTCATCCTGTTCACCAAAAAGTCCTTGATATCTTTGCGGCACACAACGAATGCCCCTGCCGAAGCGAGGGCCTTGCCAAACGTGCCGCACAGGAAGTCTATATCCTTGATGCATCCCTGTTCCTGAGCCACTCCGAGCCCGGTTTCTCCCCTTACTCCCACAGCGTGAGCCTCATCCACATAGAGGGCCGTGCCGGGATATTGTTTTTTCAATTTGACAAGGGCATTCAAGTTTGCAATGTCCCCATCCATACTATAAACGCTCTCTACAACAACCACTTTTTTCCTGTCCTTGTATTTTTCCAACAATTTTTCCAGCTGGACGAAATCCTGATGGCGGAAACGCACGGTCTCGGCAGAACAAAGCCTCAATCCGTCAATTATGCTTGCGTGGACCAGTTTGTCTGCAAGAATGACGAAAGAGTGGTCGCAGATGGCCGGAAGAATTCCGGAATTGAGCAGATAACCGCAACCTGTGACAAGAGCGGCTTCTGTTCCATATAAAGACGAGAGTTTCCTCTCAACCTGGTCGTATATTTCAAAATTGCCTGTAAGAAGCCTTGATGAAGATGAAGTGAAAGGCTGTGGACAGGTTTCAAGATAACGCAGGAATCGGTCGTTGAACACATCGTCGGAAGAAAGTCCGAGATAGTCGTTGGAAGAGAGGTTGAGCATAAGATGCCCGTCATCCTCTACATTGCGTCCGCAATGGCGCACGGAAGGAAGGGCGCGGAGATTTCCCGAAGCCTCAAGGGAAGAAAGGACATCCCTGATATCCGAAAACATTGTACCTTCCATTTAATCAATCTTTTAAAGACTCAATAACACGAAGAAGGGCGGATGTAAGGAGCGAAAGTTCTTCGGAGGATATAATGAACGGTGGCATAATATAGACCAACTTCCCGAATGGACGCACCCAAACGCCCTCTTCAACAAACCGCCTCTGAATTACAGCCATATCCACGCTTTTACGCATCTGGATGACGCCTATCGCTCCGAGCACCCTGACATCCTCTACCTGTGGGAAGTCAGCTGCAGGAGCAAGCTCCCTTTTGAGCTGTTTTTCAATGGATTCCACCTTGTCTTTCCATCCGCTTTCAAGCAGTAACCTGACCGAAGCCGATGCCACCGCACAAGCGAGAGGATTGCCCATAAAAGTTGGACCGTGCATAAAGGCATAAGGAGGGTTGTCGGAGATCGTGTCAGCGACATTGTCCGTGGCGCAGACGGCAGACATAGTCATATAACCTCCTGTCAATGCCTTGCCTATACACATAATGTCTGGAGTATAGCCTGCATATTCGGCAGCGAAGAGTTTCCCTGTGCGACCGAAACCTGTAGCGATTTCATCGAAGATTATCAGGACATCGTGCTTGCGGCACAATTCTCTGGCTTCACGTAAATATTGAGGATGATAGAACCACATTCCACCCGCACCCTGAACCACAGGTTCGAGGATAAGTGCTCCTATTTCATCGGAATGTTTTTCGAGAAGGTCTTTGAGGGGTTCTATGTCCGAAGATCGCCAATCTCCGTGGAAACGGCTCTTTGGCTGCGGCAGGAAATATCTCACAGGCAATGCACCGCCAAAAATGCTGTGCATTCCTGTCACTGGGTCGCAGACAGACATTGCATTCCAGGTGTCACCATGGTAGCCGCTGCGGATGGTCACGAAATTGTTCTTTGAAGGATGTCCGACGGCATATTGCCATTGGACGGCCATTTTCATTGCCACCTCAACCGCAACAGAACCGCTGTCTGCATAAAAAATATGGTTAAGCCCCTGGGGAAGTATCTCCAAGAGTTGTTTTCCGAGCTGCACCGCAGGTTCGTGGGTGAGCCCACCGAACATTACGTGCGACATTTTGTCCAACTGAGCCTTCGCCGCCTCGTTAAGCACGGGATGGTTGTAGCCGTGGACTGCACACCACCAGGAGGACATCCCTTCTATAAGTTCCCTGCCGTCATCAAGTACGATCCTGCATCCGTGAGCCTCCCTGACCTTGTAAGTCGGGAGCGGATTGGTCGTGGAAGTATAGGGATGCCACAGATGGTCGCGGTCAAAATTATCTGTCAACATAAATCTTTTTGCATTTTAAGGAATCATAACAATTCCCTGACGGTGCAAAATTACAAAAAGATTTAGAGAATGTACATCCTTGGTGAATTAAGCGACTTGGTTCCGGCATAGTCCCAGGCATCCTGTTTCACTTCGGAAGGAATGGCCGTACGGACATAGATGCAGGTTTCTTCCTCGCTAAGTCCCTTCGTCACAAGGGTAAGGGTGTTTCCCTCTATAGTCACGTCATAATCGCACGCCCAGGCGGTCCCGTCGGAGTATTTTCCTGTTGCGACGTTTCCCGAAGTGGAATATGTGCCCTTGTATTCTGTGTAATGCCCGCCGCCAAGTTTCTGATAAATGGCGAAGGACCCATCGTTTTTGTCAAAACTTATATATACGTCTATGTCTGACTTTTCGGCATCCAATGAATAGAAACTCTCCAGATGCCATTCACCGCTCAGATCGATATTGTCCGGCTCATTGTTCTTTTTGCAGGAAACGAGAACGAAAAGTCCTGCAATTATTGCCAACAGTATTTTTTTCATTATTTACGATGATTTTATGTTCTTGCTTAAAGCCATCCTCCATTTTCGGACACCGCTTGACGTGCTATGATAGACACAGTTCGGTTGAGTTCCATTCCTCCGACATCATTTCCTCCGGTTCCAAGGTAGTCACCTCCTGCAATCGCCTTTATATGCACGAGTCCACACCCAGGACGCGTAGGGAAGATTTTCAATTTACCATAGGAGATTTCTGGTTTCTCAGTTATTCCCATTGCAGACATATCTTCCTCAGACATAGAGACTTCAAGGTATGTAAGATTACCTGAACATCCACCAAAATAGCTTGACAGGTCAAGGCGCTGGCTTTTTCCGGTTGTGACAGTGAGGCAAGGGTTTCCGTCCAATTGCATAAAGAAACGCCAAGCGTCAATTGTGCCGGTTCCCATATTCTTGCGATATGGGGAGAGGGACAACATACCGTAATTTTGATTAACGAGCGTGAATTTTTCTCCTGTCAGTAGATTGTCTATGTCATTGACGGATGTCAGGAGCTTGGACATAAACTCATTGTTGCTCATATAAAGTCCTCTCTTTATCATATATGAAAGTCCGAGAGCGGCTACACCGACCACGTGAGGGCAAGCCATAGAGGTGCCTTGCATATAGCCGTATCCGGTATCGGAATTTTCATAAGGAAGGGTGGAGAGTACGGCTCCTGTTTCGTGGAATGAGCCTCCCGTGTAATATTCACCACCCGGTGCAGCAATGTTGACGCCGGGACCATAGTTGGTGTAATATGTCGGAAGATTGTCCGATGCGATTGAACTGACGGAAATATTCTTGTAATATGCCGCCGGATAAGACGGAAGGTTGGAACCGTCGTTGCCTGCAGCAAAAACGATGACACTTCCTGTCAAATTCGGGCAATTGTCAGTGTCAAGGAAATAATTGATGGCATCGACCATAAGTCTGTTGTTGCGACGGTAATCTTCATCATTTGAAAATACTCCTGCATCATAACCCCAGGAACATTGGGCGATGGATGCCCCTTTGTCCGCAGCATATTTGAAGGCTCTTGCTGTCTGGGCATCAGAGCAGGATGTCTTATTGTCTAAAATTTGGCAAGACATTATCTTTACGCCTGAATGTTCAGAATTTCCGCCAGCTATGCCGCATACGCCTGTACCATTGTCATTTACAGCTGCAATAGTACCTGCCACGTGTGTCCCGTGACCACTGTCACGACTTGGAATCCGAGAGAACAATTATGCGGATGGACCGTCCGGTATGAGACCCGAAATGATATGGCAGCGATGGGTTGATGCCGGTATGACAAATGATTCTTGTATGGCTTATCCATCTCTTATTTGTCTGGCATCTACTTGGAATCCGGAAATGGCAAGGCTTATGGGCGACAACTATAGTCGTGAGGTAATTTTCAGAAATAAAAATGTCATTCTTGGTCCTGGCGTGAATATTTTTAGGTCTCCGATGAACGGAAGGAATTTCGAATATATGGGGGAAGATCCGTTTCTTGCTTCAAAGATAGCAGTCGGTTATATCCAAGGCGTACAGTCCAATAATGTTGCGGCCTGCGTCAAGCATTTTGCTGTAAACAATCAGGAATATAAACGTATGTCTGTCAATTCGGTAGTGGATGAAAGGACTATGAACGAAATCTATTTTCCTGCATTCAAGGCTGCGGTGAAGGAAGGCAAAGTATGGGCAGTTATGGGAGCGTATAATAAATATAATGGTCAGCATTGCAGCCATAACTCATATCTGCTGAATGAAATCCTTAAAGGGGAATGGGGTTTCGACGGAGTCGTGATTTCTGATTTTGGAGGAACCCATAATACCTTGGAAGCTATTACTAACGGACTTGATATAGAGATGGGCACAAGGCTTGGTTCGGCAGAAGCATTTCGCAGCTATCATTTGGCTGATGCATATCTAAAACTGTTGAAGGAAGGCAAGGCGGATATGGAGGTTCTTGACGATAAGGTTCGTCGGGTGCTCCGTATGATGTTCCGGACATCTATGTCGGGGAAACAACCTTGGGGTGAACTCGCTTCTGAAAGGCAGATGGCAGCATCACGCAGAATTGCGGAAGAAGGTATCGTGTTGTTGAAGAACGATGGCGGTATCCTTCCGTTGAATCCGGATAGTGGGGAAAAAATACTCATTGTTGGTGAAAATGCCAAACGGATGATGACAAGGGAAGGCGGATCATCAGAAGTAAAGTCGAAATATGAAATTCTTCCGTATGATGGAATAGTCTCTGCGGCAGGAAGCCACGCAAATATTTTTTGGCAGCCTGGATACAGTTCTTCCGCAAGTCCTGTCGTATGCGACAGTCTGCGCAACGAAGCTGTCAAAGCAGCAGCCGAGGCTGATGTTGTAATATATGTAGGAGGTCTGAATAAGGAAAGAGGAAATGATAGCGAAGGAGCTGACAGGAAAAGTTTCAATTTACCATATAGTCAGGATGAACTCATATCGGCGCTTTCTGCAAGATGCAAAAAAATGGTGACCGTTATTGTAAGCGGAGGCACATATTCTATGCCTTGGGAGGCAGAAGTACCTGCAATGTTACAGATGTGGTATGGTGGTTCGGAAGCAGGAAATGCTCTTGCGTCCGTCCTTTTCGGAGAAGTCAATCCTTCTGGTCATCTTCCGGTGTCTTTTCATAAAAAACTGGAGGATTGTGCAGCCCATTCTATCGGCGAGTTTCCAGGAGACGGAAATACCGTTGAATACAAAGAAGGAATATACGTCGGTTATCGCTGGCTTGAAAAAGAAAGTATAAAGCCTCAGTTTGCATTCGGTCACGGTTTGAGTTATACTGATTTCAAATATGGCAACTTGAAACTCGACAAGACAAAATTCACAGAGGATGAAACCATTACCGTAACTCTGACCGTAACGAATGTTGGAAAAATGGCGGGAGCAGATGTTGTGCAACTATATGTCAACGATGAAAAGTCATCTCTGCCACGTCCGGTCAAGGAACTCAAAGGATTCAGCAAAGTATATCTTGAGCCGGGAGAGTGCAAGGAGGTGGCATTTACCTTGGATAGCAGTTCGTTTTCTTTCTACAATCCGGAGAAACATAAGTGGATGGCAGAACCAGGCAGATTCAATATTCTGGTCGGAAAGTCTTCAGATAAGATAGAGAAGAAGGCAACTGTAATCCTGAA
>JBJEBO010000496.1:0-6087 GCA_051870155.1 Candidatus Cryptobacteroides sp. | reverse complement strand
TTCTGCATCGGAAAATAGATAACGAAATCAAACGCAATCCGCAGAAAACAGATGAAATAGAATTAGCCTTGTAATTGCCTATTAAACAATACATTACAACGCCAATCCACCACAACTCATATTTCAACACATTTCATTAGATGCCAATTAGGGGGACAAAATAACTTGATTTTGTCCCCCGTTTTTCTTATTTTTGTACCGTTAACAATTAAGAAAATTATGGCATCAGTAACTTTAAAACTTTCGTCGGTACGGAACAAGGACAACGGCAAGTCCGAAGTCCTTCTCCGTTACCGCAACACGCGTACGATAGCTCTTCGTGCGCACACCCACGTATACGTTCTACCCAAATTCTTTCAAGACGGAGAGATCGTAATCAAGAACCGTCTTATGACCAAAGAAGTTCAGGAAGCGCAGGAAGCAAAAGCCACCCTTGACAGGATAGTCAACCACGTCCTTGACAAAGGAACCGGCAAAGCAATCGAAGACTTCACTCTGGACTGGGCGCAAGACGTAATCGACCGCCTTCTTTACCCAGAGAACTACAAGGATTCTGCAAGTGACGAACTCTTCTTCCAAGACAAGACCGCTGACTTCCTCAAGTTCAAGAAGATTTCATATGAACGCCACAAAAGCTACCGCTGCATATTCGACATCGTCCAACGATTCGAACTATACACCGGAAAGCCAATCAACATGGGCAAAGCCACCGGTGATACTCTCGTAAGCCTTGAAAAATTCTTCAAGGATGAACACACCTTCTTCGAACCAAAGAAAGAAAAATACAGAACCATCTTAGTCCCGACCAAAAAATACAAGTTCGTCTGGGATAACTCCCACCACGAAAGAGCGCCGCAAAAACGAAGCGACAACGCCATCGTCACCTATATGAGCGCAGTCAGAGCATATTGGCTCTGGTGCATAGATATGGGATACACCCAAAACAACCCATTCCGCAAATACACAGTCGGCTCACAGAAATACGGAACCCCATACTACCTCACCGCCGAAGAACGAGACCAGCTCTTCAAGACAGACCTCAGTGCAAATAAGGAAGTCGCACTCGCAAGGGACATCTTCATATTCCAATGCTACATCGGCTGCCGAATCAGCGACCTGATGTCATTCACCAGGGACAACATTGTGGAAAGCGAAAACGGAACCGCCATCCAATACATCCCAAGCAAGACAAAGGAAGAGAACCCACGCGTAGTCAAGGTTTACCTGGCGCCTACCGCAATTGAGATCATGAACCGCAACCAAGGCAAATCCGCCACCGGGCTCTTCCCTTTCGTCAGCACCGGAAAACTCAACGACCTCATCAGGATTGCTATGAAACAGGCCGGCATAACCAGAATCGTAACCATCGTCAACCCTGTCACCAAACAATCAGAGCAGCACCCGATATGCGACGTGGCCAGCTCGCACATGGCCCGACGCACCTTCATCGGCAACCTATATAAGAAGGTCAAAGACCCGAACCTCGTCGGCAAGCTCTCCGGCCACTGCGAAGGCTCAAAGGCATTTGCCCGTTACCGCGACATCGATGACGATATGATTAAAGAAATGACTAACCTACTGGACTAAGGCCATGAAAGCACTCATCGAATCACTTGAAAGACTCTCAGAAGCGGCATACGAAGCCCTGCCGCTTCTAGAGAAGTACGACTATCGCAAAGAGGCAGATAACTACGACGACAACAAACTTGAACTCAGAGTTATCCCAAGGCATCTACAAGACATTCTCAACAGTATGCTCAAGTACTGCGCCCCCATCGAACACAACGGAGAGCGCATCCCTGATGCAGCCCTTCTCAACGCCGACAACATGAGGCGCTTCACAGAGAACCTCAATATCTCCGGTGACTGGACATCCTTACGACAGCTCAACCATATAGACCTGGAGCCCATTAAGGACATCAAAGACCTGCTTGAGGAATTAGGCCTAAGTCCCCAAGCACGTCTATTGGAAAACGTTTGCAGTTTCGCTGCAAACCTGCGCTCACATAGCAGGTACCATTCCCTCAGACCGGCTTCCACCGAGAACGAAACCATCAACATCCAAGTCACCCTCTCCCCAGAAGAGCTCACCGACACAGAACTACAGCAATCACAGTTCTACAAGGAATTCTGCACGATCTTCCGCCCCGGTGTACTCAACTCTGCGCAGAGACAAGCTCTCTACAAGACGTTCCGCGACCACATCAAGAACAACCCAAAAGGCAAACCACACCTCACAATCACCGCAGCCATCCTTCTTCTGATGAAAAAGACCCACTACGGCAAGCCACTCCAAGGTCAGTTCCACACAATACGCAAAACCGTCTTCACATCCCTCGGCGAGCCAAACACCACCGCCAAGAATTACAAAGAAACCTCGCTCAGCAAAACCACATCTCCTACCCTATATAAGTATACAGAGCCAGCGACCGAACTTCTTTCCACAGCTCTTAGGACGACAAGATAACCAGACTTTAGGACAAATTAGGATAGTTCTACATAACACATTATCCTACAATCATTTACAAAGTCGGAAATAAATCTTCAAGAAAGATGAAATAGGACCATCTCGCCCCTATTTCATCTTTCTACTTTTGTGCTGCAATCCAATGGAAACGGAATTAAAGCAGTCGTTCCAAAGGATGTAGCCACTGCCCTGAACGGCAACCGCTTCTACTGCTTTGCGGGTGGCTCAATTATTAAATCTCAGCACAAATGAAGCAAGATTTAATCACCCTATCAGAGCAATTCCCTGGCATAATGGTTCAGGTATCGCTCGAAGACCTACTCACTGCAGGGAGAACACTCAGTGAGGAAATCATTGAACGCATCGACCAGAAAGCAGACTACGCGTTCCAAAACAAGCCACAGCAGGAAGAATTCATCACAAGAGAAGAAACCTGCAAAAAACTCGGTGTCTCCAGCACCACCCTCTGGCGCTGGAAGAAATGCGGTTACCTCGTTCCCGTACAACTCGGAGCAATGGACCGCTACCGCATCTCCGACATCAATGCAATCCTCATCAAAAAAGGAGGTACACTATGAGCAAGCCAATGCACATCAGTGAAGTGATGCACCAACTCGTTCTGAACAACCAAGACGACCCGTGGGCACAGATACTCCGCCACTGCCCTTTCATCCAGATTGCAATGCTAAAGAAAGGATACATGTCCCTAGACGATCTCACGGACGAGGAAATTGACCGCCTCATCCAATATGACCTCGAAGGCCTTGACATCGAAGAACTCAAAAGAAAGGAGGCACAAAATGACTAAAGAATACCTCCTCTCCAAAACCCTCTACGGCATTGACATAATCCAGCACCTCATCCGCAAGGAATACCCCGATTACATAATGCATATAAAAGGAGACGACTGCGGAGAAAACCCTGACCCAGTCTATGCAGACGGCAGAATCATCCAAATCACCGTGGACAAGACTTACAAACAAGGCCAGCGGCTTCCTGAGCGTAAAGCCAGATACCACTACCTCGACGAAAGTCTCCCTGACGGTGATGCCATAGCCCTCGCAACCGACTATTGGCACGAACGGGGCGAACAGCTCACCCACCAGCAGGTCATCGACCGTCTTGCATCCGAACTCTACATACACGAGGAGGGATACAACCCATATAACCCTAATCCCCGTAAGTCAGAGACGGAACCGGAGAAAAAGCCCGAGGCACCGAAAATGCCACCGGCGCCAAGATTCAGCTTCTATCGCAGGCCAATAAAAAACACACGCCCCTGCAGAGAAGCGTCACCGGAAGACATCTTCAAATACCTCGTCAGCGACTATGCCAGGCATCACACCGAAACCCTGCGCACTATCAGGGACAACAAAGCCCGCAGCCGCTACAAAGCCGAGAACCTTGACTACATCACGCCGGGAGGAATCTTCCGCACCCGCAAAGAATCCGACCTCGTAAAGGCATCCGGATATATGGTCATAGACTTCGACCACATCCCAGACCCTGATGGCTTAGTGGTCAGGCTAGCCTGGGACGAAAACTTCGAGACTGTACTGGCCTTCAAAAGTCCTTCCGGTGATGGCGTCAAATGGATTGTGTCTCTGCCACTTAACATCACAAAGCCAGACGGTACACCGCTAACCTACGGAGAGTACTTCACCATCCTCTCCAACTACTCACGCAAGACCTATGGCGTGGAAGCAGACCCCTCAGGCAAGGATATCTGCAGAGCCTGCTTCCTCCCATACGACCCAAACGCATTTCTCAATCCACTATACATAGAAGACAATTACACGTATGACATCACAAGATTTTTACATGGGACTGCTCAGTGAGGGCAACAAGTCCTCACAGCAATCGGAACAGACTTCGACTCCAGCCTATGCCCACAACACCTCGGACTCGGACACCGCATCAAGGGTTGAAGCCCTAATTGCAGAACTCCGCGCATCCGGTAAAGACATTACCGCCGACTACGGTGACTGGCTCAAGGTCGGATTCGCTCTTGCGTCAGAATTTGGAGAATCCGGACGCAGGTACTTCCACGATATCAGCTCCCTCTACTCCGGCTACCACCAGGAGGAAAGTGACACAAAGTACTCCGAGTGTCTTAAATCGGACAATGGAAGAACTGATATAAGTACACTTTTCTATCTTGCCAAAAATCAAGGTATTACCTTGCGTAGAGCAAACGTCGGACCGCAGCCAAACAATGCATCGCCGAGTACAAAAGGACAAAGTGACAAAAATGTCCCTTTGACACTTTCGCTCGATGACCCCGAAGAAATGCCTACCCTCCCAATGTTTCCTGAAGACATATTCTCCACACTCCCAGGGCTACTGCGCAAAGTCACAGACCTAATGCTCACACATCAGGAACGCAGCCTCGTTCTCATCGGCAGTATTGCCACACTCAGTTCATCACTACTCCCGATGTACACCATCTACTTCGGCAAGACCATCTATCCAAATATGTATCTCTTCGTCCCCGGACCTGCTGGTGCAGGTAAAGGAAAACTCGACTTCTGCTTCAGACTCGTCAAGCCCATCCACAAGGAGAAACTCGAGCGCTGGACCATCGCCAAAGACGAGTACAAAAAGGAATACGCACGTTACAAGCGCCAGAAGAAGGGCGACAACATAGACCCGCCCGAGAAACCGCCCATCCAACTACTTCGAGTACCAGCCAACAGCAGCGCAACCTCATTCGCTCAGGCTATGGCAGAGAACGGCAATCTCATCCTCTTCGAGACCGAGGGCGATACCGTAGTCAATACCTTCAACTCAGACTTCGGCAACTACTCCGACTCGTTTCGCAAAGCCTTCGCCCACGAGAGTTTCGGATACCTTCGCAGAGGTGATGACGGAGAAGAGCGCGAAATCGAAAATCCACGTCTTTCCACAGTGCTTTCCGGTACTCCAGAACAAGTAAAATCACTAATCCACGATGCTGAAAATGGACTTCTCTCCCGATTTATGTTCTTTTGCATCAACTCCACACCAGAGTGGCTGGATGGGTTCGATTCATATGGTTGTGATGACCCTCTTGAGGATTCGTTTGATGCAATCGGGCAGGAGTTCACGGCTTTCACGAAGATTCTTGAGCAGACTCCACGCATCAAGTTCACTCTTTCCATTTCACAGGCAGGCAAGTTCAACGATTTCTTTGCGGCAGAAAAAGAGCGAATGCATGAGTTCAATGGTGACCGTTACTCTGCCAGCTCACATCGACTGGCTTGGTGCTTCCTTCGTGTTGCGATGGTTCTTTCTGCCCTGAGACTTATGGATTCCGGACGCATTACTGAGAATGTTGAATGTAATGATGTGGACTTCGACACCACTATGAAGATCATCAAGGTGATTTCCACCCACAACGACTACATTTTCAATGTTCTGGACAAAGAACGACCAGAGGGTATCGCTGTTGCGGATTCCTATTCTTCAGCAACTCGTAAAGCTATCATTTCTGCGCTTCCCGGGTACTTCACAACTGAGGACATGAAGAAGGTAGCAGCGAATGTTGGCAAAAGTCTCAGGACCGTGCGCAGGCAGATTGCCAGAGCTATCGAAGCCGGAGAAATACAGCAGGTGAAGCATGGAGAGTACAAAAAGATGTA
>JBJEBO010000495.1:0-6090 GCA_051870155.1 Candidatus Cryptobacteroides sp. | reverse complement strand
TGATAATCAATAGATATCTCGACTACGCACTTCGTGCTTCGTTCGATATGACAGACTTTTGAATCACCCCAGGGTAATACGTAACAGTGAAGGACGGGCAATGGATAGTCCTGCACTCGGAAATAAACTGGTGTGATGAAGACTGAAACTAAACAATGATGGCAACAAAAATTACAGCACTCATAATAATGGCGGTGTTCTATTCCGCATATATGGGAAAGAAATTCGCACAACGCCTCCAAGGCATCACCACCAACCAGATAGGCAAAGGTGATAAGCCCCGGAATGTTCTCTTAATTGAGAATATAATGGGATGGGCGACGTTTGCAGTAATCCCCGTTGAGATAATCAGCATCATCCTGTACCCAAGGATCACACTCATCCCGGCACTCAAGTCTTGCCCCATCCTGCAATGGACGGGACTGGCTATTTCCGCTGTCGGAGTGGCTTTCTTCATAGTCGCTATGCTGACTATGACCTACAGTTGGAGAGTGGGGATCCCCGATTCCGACAAGACGGCATTCGTCCAGAAAGGAATATACCGCATCAGCCGCAATCCGGCATTCGTGGGATTTGACCTGATGTACATAGGACTGCTATTGGCCTTCCCGAACCTTATTCATCTGCTATTCGCCGTCTTTCCTGTCGTGATGCTGCACCTTCAGATAAGACAGAAAGAGAAGTTCTGCCGTAAGTCCTTTGGTAACGAATACGAGGCGTACTGCAAAAGAGTGAGGAGATACCTGTGAATACAAACTATTTGTGCAGTCAAGCCCGGTCTTTTTCTGGACTTTCTATCTGTTGGACTTTCAGATGTTCCTGTTGCTAATGATGATTCAGTATGAGAGCATAAAAGTTCCTTCCAGAATCCTGGCCTGCATTCTGGCGACTTTCGCTGCAATTCAGGAGGTTATTCGGAGTAATTTCAACTGTTGTATGCCGTTTCTCCGTGCTCGTATATGTCGAGACCTTCTTCTTCCACTCTTGCTGCGACTCTGATGCCTTTGACTTTATCTATGATGAACATAATTATGAATCCGAGTCCGAAAGACCATATTCCGATGCTTGCTATGCCGATCGCCTGGATGCCGAGCAACTTGAATCCGCCACCATAGAACAATCCGCCATCTATCGAAAACAATCCTACGGCAAGGGTACCAAGGACTCCGCAAACTCCGTGTACAGACACAGCACCTACAGGGTCATCTATATGCAGCACATTATCAAGAAAATATACTGATCCTGTCATAGCGATTCCGCATACTGTTCCAATGATGGCGGCACCTCCTACCGAAACGGCATCGCAGCCTGCCGTTATTCCGACAAGACCGGCAAGAACACCGTTGCATACAAGTGAGAGTGATGGTTTACCAAACAGCAACCAGGTGAAAATCAATGTGGAAAGACCTCCGGTAGCGGCAGCCATATTGGTGGTACAGAATACTTTGGAGATTGCCCTGGCATTCTCTGCCCCTTCTGCGGCAAGTTGTGAACCTGGGTTGAAACCAAACCATCCGAACCATAGAATGAAAACTCCTAAGACACCAAGGGTGAGGTTATGACCTGGAATTGCCGTGGACTTTCCTGAGGAAGTATATTTTCCGATGCGAGGTCCGAGAATGAGCGCTCCGGCGAGGGCAATGACTCCTCCGCAGGTGTGTACGACGGCGGACCCTGCAAAATCGTGGAAACCGAGTTCACTCAGCCAGCCTCCACCCCAAACCCAATGACCTTCGATTGGGTAAATAAGAACCGATACGAGGATGGAGATGATGATGTAGGCGGAAAACTTCGTTCTTTCGGCCATTGCTCCGGAGACGATGGTAGAAGCGGTTGCGCAGAACATTGTCTGAAAGCACAATACGCATTCTTTGGGGAGGTTACCGTCAGGATAGAACGAATAGTCGAAAAGATGAAGTCCGCCGATGAAGCCGTTGCCTTCGGAGTGCATCAGAGAAAAGCCGAGCATCCAGAAGAAAACTGTGCCCGCCATAAAGTCAACGAAATTCTTCATCAAAATATTGGCTGTATTTTTAGAACGGGTGAATCCGGCTTCCACGAGTGCGAATCCGGGTTGCATAAAAAAAACAAGCATTGATGCAAGCAGCACCCATACGGTGTCAAGCCCGCTTATTGTATTAATGTCCATAAGTAGTTCGTTTTAGAATATTTATTGTGTATTTGGGGATAAATGATGTGAGTTCTTCTTATTTTTTGTCAGCGAGGACAGATTCTCCGTGTTCTCCTGTGCGTATAGACCACGTGTCATCCACAGGGCTGACAAATATGCGACCGTCACCTACTTCACCGGTGTAGGCGCTCTTTAGAATTGCATCGATTGCCGGTTGGACGAATTGTTCTCGGCATACGATTGTAATCTCAATTCTGGAGATGATATCCGTGCTGTACATTACTCCGCGGTAGATTCTCTCCTGTCTGTCCTGGCCGATGGCTTTCACCTCAGAATAGGAAAACCAGTTGATGTCAGCTGCAAACAGCGCCTCCTTGACATCTTCAAATCGCGTTTTTCTCACGATTGCTTCAATTTTTTTCATTGCCATATTAGGTTGATTTATAAATAAAAAACCGATTCCCAAAGGAACCGGTCTGAATATGAATAATAATATTTTGCAACGGAAATATCACCGACCAGAAAGCGACAAACCAAGCGGGATCTGCTGACCCTGCTGCATCTGCTGCTGTGCGTTCTGAAGTGAAAAATTCATCATATTGTTCTTTACGGGTGGCAAAATTAGTGATTTCTTTTGTTTCTCCAATCTTTTTTAAGGATTTTTTGTATATTGCAAAAATTTTAGTGGCAGATGGATAAAATAAAACTATTCAACTTCATAGAAGATAATCACGTTTTTGATGGTATAGGTTCCTTTTTCCTTGTTGTAGATGAAAATCTTCAAATTCATTTCATTACATATAATCAGGTAAAACAGGATTCCAAACTCTGTGTAGGGGATTATCTCAAATGTTCCAATGCAATGGAAGGAGTTGAAGGATGTGGTTCACACGAAAACTGTCAGCAATGTCCATTACGCAAAATGCTCAAGCAAAGTATGCATAACTTAGAGAAAATGGAAGAAGATGCCTCCCTATTGCTTGACCAGAATCAGGACTACAGCGTCCACGTGATTTCCACGCCTTTTGTCGAGGACGGTAAAAAATATTCAATTGTATTACTCATCGACCGCACTGCTCATAATCGTGAGGTGATGCTGGAGAGGATATTCTGCCACGACCTTCTCAATCTTTCAAGCGCTATGAATGGTTTGCTTGATTGTGAGGACAACGGAAATACTGCGGAAATCCGAGGCGTGTTGAAGAGTATTTCATATCAGATGATGGAGGAAATCAAGGCACAGCGCGACCTCATATACGCTATCAACGGCATTCTGAAGCCGAATAAGGAAGTGCTCAAAGCAAATGAGGTTCTGGACTTTGTCCGTGAGAGTCTCGTTCAGGTCGCAAATGATATGTTCAATGTCAATCTCCTCATTGATTCCTCACTTGGAGATGAAAGAATAGAGTCCGACAAGATATTGCTTAATCGTGTGATACACAATATGGTTAAGAATGCTTGTGAAGACAATTGCGGCGGATCAGTTATGGTAAAAGGCTATTGCAAGGGAGACAAAATCATTTATTCCGTCCATAATGATGCAGTAATGTCCCCGAAGGTGAAAAGCAAAATTTTCATCCAAGGCAATACCACCAAGAAGGAAGGACACGGTCTTGGCACCTACAGTATGAAACTCATAGGTGAAAACTATCTTGGAGGTAGGGTGTCCTTCAAGTCGGAAGAGGGCTTCGGTACTGAATTTTACATAGAACTCGACAGGTTACAATAATAAATATTTGTACCAATGAAAAAAAGAATCATCGTATTTTTTCTGGCATTGACGTTTTGCAATGTCGCAAAAGCTCAGTGGAGCGTTGGAGTATTGGCTGGATATGACTATAATGTCTATTCATATTCCAAAGGTTATGCCTACGATTATCGTTATGGCAACAAAGGCGGTCTTGAAGTGACCGTCCCAGTACAGTATAATTTCTTTGATTGGCTTGGAATCAGGGCCGATATTTCCTATGTACAGAAGGGGCATACAATGCATCGTACCGGTATCTATGAAGGTACTTTTAGCGATACCCGGGATCATTATATTCATATACCTCTGATGGTTTCTTTTTCATTTGGTGGAGAAAAGGTTCGAGGATGGGTTGATGCCGGAGGATATGTCGGAGGCTGGCTTGCAAGCCGGCAACGAGGAGTGGTGGACCGTCCTATAGGATCTGAACCTGGACAAGAGGGGGTATTCAAATATTATTTCGATGAGAGGTATTACTACTTTGATGAAAAAGTTGAATTCTTCGACTTGAGGGACCAGCGTTACGATGCCGGACTTACAGGAGTTGCCGGTGTTGGTTGGAAAGTTGTTCCGGCTGTGGAATTACGTATCGAGGGTGTATGCTGGTATAGTCTGATAGATACTGCATCCAAAACACCGGACAATGTCGCTCCGAGGTATAATACCACTTGGGCGCTACGTTTTGGATGTGCTTTCCATTTCGGTAAATAATTCTTGCAACAAACCCTATATCCATTGAAATGAAACCGAACAAGAAAATCTTTGATTGTATGAAACAAATAAAATATATATGTCTGTTTGCCATAATGGCATTGTTTACTACAAACGCCTGCCGTAAGACAGAAGCTGAAATCCTCACACCATCAAGACAGATGGACTACAGTCTGCCATCTGAACAGTTTACCGCGATATGGAACTCGATGAACACCAATTATGCGATGTGGGACATTGAAAATGTTGACTGGACTGACGTCAAAGAGGAATATATGCCGGAATTCATCGCACTCGATGATTCTGTGAAGTTGGGCAATAAGATCTCTACAAAACATCTTGAGCAACTCTACACAGACATCCTTGGCAATCTGGTTGATCATCATTCAATGTTTAAAATCAAAAATTTATGGGCGGATGAATATGATATGGATTTATTTTATATCTCACCTGGGAATACTGAAATAAAAAGGAGAGATTATTTTCATAATCCTCACATATTTTCTGGCTATATAAATTATTGCTTATGTGACCAGGACTATGCCGATTATTTTGGCATCCATTCCTGGGAAGACCTGACTATGGTGGGATGGCTAAAAAAAATGGAAGAAGCCGGTAGGGCATCCGATATTAAATATGGCTCCGTCACTGATGTAATTACAGTGATTTCCGGGCTCATTGACGGAAATATTCCTTATATTCATATAAGCAGCTTTAGTTTATCAGAACTTTTGGAACAGTATGACAGTGGGAAAGAGTATGGAAATCAGGAACAGGATGTAATTGATACTTACAACGCATACGACAGTTTCAGGCAAAATGTCTTGAATCTCCCGGAGGTGAAAGGTGTGATTGTGGACGTAAGGGAAAACGGTGGAGGTTATCTCAATGACCAATTCTACTTGCTTGGCTTGCTTATAGATGAACCTGTACAGATGGGATGGAGTCGATTTAAGATGGGGCTTTGTCGCTATGACTACAGTCCTTGGATTCCTCACATCTTCAGTCCGGGACCGGAACACAGGAAAGTTGATGGACCTGTAGTAATCCTTTCAGATCTTCATTCGGTCAGTATGTCAGAGGTGACAACAATGATGGTGAAGGCTATGCCTAACGGGTGTTTTATTGGAGAGAGAACTTTTGGGGGACACGGTGTTATACAAGGTGATTTTGAGGAATATTATTCTGGAACATTCGGCGATCAGGAGGGCAACCATTATGCATATTTGAGCACCCGTATTGTCAAGTATATCAATGGCGAGATCCTGGAGGGAATTGGCGTAACTCCTGATATCGAAATGCCATTCCCTTATGCAGAAGATGATTTCAAGGATGGCAATGACTCCTGGCTGTCCCGAGCTGTTAAATATATCGAAACGGGTAGATAGTGACGTATGTCCATTACCTATTGGAACAAAAATTTAAGGCACCCGTCAGGGTGCCTTGTTTGTGGAGATAGTCGGAGTCGAACCGACGACCCTCTGCTTGCAAAGCAGATGCT
>JBJEBO010000494.1:0-6115 GCA_051870155.1 Candidatus Cryptobacteroides sp. | reverse complement strand
CATTCAAAGGCGTGGAATACAACGCCTGAACATAATCTGAATAAAACAAAACATAAATAAAATATGAAAACAACAGGAAAGGTAACGGGAATCGTTTCAAACCTTGTGACAGTTGAGGCTGACGGACCTGTAGCTCAGAATGAACTATGCTACATCACCGTTGGTGATACCAAACTAATGGCTGAGGTCATCAAGGTCAACGGAAAATATGCTTCCGTACAGGTGTTTGAAAGTACCCGTGGACTCAAAAACGGCAATGCAGTGGAATTCGAGGACAAGATGCTCGAAGCCACCCTCGGTCCGGGTCTTCTGTCAAGCAGTTATGACGGACTTCAGAACGACCTCACCACAATGACCGGCGTATTCCTCAAGAAAGGTGAATACACCGACCCTCTCAATCACGAGAAACTCTGGGATTTCACCCCGATTGCGAAACCTGGCGACAAAGTTGTCGCAGCAGACTGGCTCGGAGAAGTGAAGGAAGGATGGCTCCCTCACAAAATTATGGTTCCATTCTCATTCAAGGGCGAATACACCGTCAAATCTGTGGTGAAAGCCGGACAATACAATATAGACACAACAATAGCAGTCCTCACTGACGCTTCAGGCGAGGATGTGAATGTGACAATGACCCAGAAATGGCCTGTGAAAGTCGCCATCAAGGGATATAAGGAAAAACCAAGACCATCAAGGATAATGGAGACGGGAGTCAGGGTGATTGATACTCTCAACCCTATCGCAGAGGGAGGTACAGGCTTCATTCCAGGACCTTTCGGATGCGGAAAGACTGTGCTCCAGCACGCGATCGCAAAGCAGGGTGACGCCGAGGTCATCGTGATGGCAGCCTGCGGAGAGCGTGCCAACGAGGTGGTGGAAATCTTCGCCGAATTCCCGGAACTCATCGACCCGCACACCGGACGCCACCTGATGGAGCGTACCGTAATCATCTGTAACACATCCAATATGCCGGTTGCAGCCCGTGAGGCATCTGTCTATACCGCGATGACAATCTGCGAATACTACCGTGCTATGGGCCTGAAAGTGCTTCTGCTCGCCGACTCTACATCACGTTGGGCCCAGGCGCTCAGGGAAATGTCAAACCGTATGGAGGAACTTCCTGGAGCAGACGCCTTCCCTGTTGACCTTTCAGCCATTATATCCAACTTCTACGCACGTGCCGGTATGGTAGTCCTCAACAACGGACAGACCGGTTCCGTCACATTCATCGGTACCGTATCACCTGCTGGAGGTAACCTCAAGGAGCCTGTTACAGAATCCACCAAGAAGGCTGCAAGATGTTTCTACGCCCTTGAGCAGAACCGCGCCGACAAGAAGAGATATCCGGCAGTGAACCCGATTGATTCATATTCAAAATATCTCGAATACCCTGAAATCCGCGAATACCTTTCTGAGAAGGTTACCCCGGGTTGGGTGGAAATGGTTGAAAAAGCCAAGAACATCATCCGCAAAGGAAAAGAGGCCAACGACCAGATCAACATCCTCGGAGACGACGGAGTGCCTATGAGTTACCACGAATTGTTCTGGAAATCTGAACTTCTTGACTTCGTGATTCTCCAGCAGGACGCATTCGACGCAATAGACGCCCTCTGCCCTATCGAGAGACAGAAATATATGCTTGAACTCGTTCTCGGAATCTGCGATATGACATTTGAATTCGAAGACTACGAGAAATGCCGCAACTTCTTCAAGGAGGTAATCAACATTCTCCGCCAGATGAACTACTCGGAGTTCAAGAGCGACAAATTCGAAGAATACAGACAGCAACTCAATAATATCCTCAACAATGGCAAATAAGGCATTTCAGAAAACATATACGCACCTTGAGGCGATGACCAAAGCCACAGTTGCGCTCAACGCCAAAGGCATCTCAAATGATGAACTTGCCGTGGTTGACGGCAAGCTTGCACAGGTAGTTAAGACCAAGGGAGACCTTGTCACCCTCCAGGTATTCGCCGGCACGGAAGGCATTCCTACCGATGCTGAAGTTACATTCCTCGGCACCCCACCTGTACTAAAGGTGAGCGACGCCCTCGCAGGAAGGTTTTTCGACGCTTACGGACATCCAATTGACGGAGGTCCTGAGATTGAAGGCAAAACCGTAGAGATCGGAGGTCCTTCAGTGAACCCATACAAGAGGAAACAGCCATCTCAGCTTATTCCTACAGGTATCGCCGGCATCGACCTCAACAACACCCTCGTTTCAGGACAGAAGATCCCATTCTTTGCAGACCCTGACCAGCCATATAACAATGTGATGGCACAGGTAGCCCTCCGCGCCGATGTTGACAAGATCATCCTCGGAGGTATGGGACTTTCTAACGACGACTATCTCTACTTCAAGCACGAATTCGAGGCTGCAGGTGCTCTTGACAAGATCATATCCTTCGTAAACACTACGGAGCAGCCACCTGTGGAAAGGTTGCTCATTCCGGATATGGCACTCACCGCTGCTGAGTACTTCGCAGTGGAGAAGAATGAGAAAGTTCTTGTGCTTCTTACAGATATGACTCTTTATGCGGATGCCCTCTCCATCGTGTCAAACCGTATGGACCAGATCCCTTCAAAGGACTCAATGCCAGGTTCACTTTATTCAGACCTCGCAAAAATCTACGAGAAGGCAGTGCAGCTTCCTGACGGAGGTTCAATCACCATCATCGCAGTGACCACCCTCAACGACGGAGACATCACCCACGCCGTTCCTGACAACACCGGATACATCACCGAAGGTCAGTTGTATCTGCGTGCCGATCCGGATTCAGGCAAGGTCATCATCGACCCGTTCCGTTCACTTTCCCGTCTGAAACAGCTCGTACAGGGAAAACAGACCCGCGAGGACCACAGCCAGGTAATGAACGCCTCTGTGCGTCTTTATTCCGATGCACAGAACGCCAAGACAAAGCTGGAGAACGGTTTCGACCTCAGCGACTACGACCTCAGATGTCTGGACTATGCCAAACAGTATGCTACGAGGCTGCTCGCCATTGACGTGAACCTCACTCTCGACGAAATGCTTGACACCGCTTGGGAACTATTCGGTGAATATTTCACAAAAGCCGAGACCGGTATCAAGCAGCAGTTCATCGACAAATACTGGGTTGGTAAATAACAATCATTATGGCAATAAAATTTCAATATAATAAGACATCCCTGAACGACCTTGGCAAACAGCTCAAGATGCGAAAGAACGCCCTGCCTACATTGAAGAACAAGGAGAGCGCCCTTCGTATGGAGGTGAGAAAGGCGAAGGATGAATCGAGGAGGCTTATTGAGGATCTTGATGCCGCTTTGAAAAAGTATGACTATCTGGCAGCGCTGTGGAACGAATTCGATGCAGGTCTGATAACAATTGACGACGTGACATTGGAAACAGTCAAGGTTGCCGGAGTTAAAACACCGCAGTTGAAGGAAATCAAATATACGATCAATGACTTCAATGCTTTCGTAAAGCCTGCGTGGTATGCGGACGGTGTAGCCATACTCAAGGAACTTTCCCGCCTGGGAATCGAATCCGAAGTGTATGTGGCAAAGAGCAAGATTCTTGATTTCCAGAGAAAGAAAACAACTCAGAAGGTGAACCTTTATGAGAAGGTGCAAATCCCTGGATATCAGGAGGCTATCAGGAAAATCAAACGCTATATGGAGGACGAGGAGAATTTGAGCAAAGCCGCGTCCAAGATAGTCAAGAGCAGGCACGAACAAGAGGAGGAAGAGAACAATGGTTGAGAAAATGACTAAATATTCCTTCATTCTCCTCAAGGAGGAGACTGAAGATTTTCTTAAATGGCTGCAGGGACTTGGGGTGATGGATGTCACACGGTCCTCAAAGCCTATTGACGAGAAGTCCTCCGCTATGCTCGACAAGGTGCTTAAAGTAAAGAAGACCATCGATGTACTCGAACATATCGATTACAGCAAGGACTTCGATTACGTTGACATCCGCAAGGCAGCTGACGCGACAGTAATATCAGGATGCAAAGCAGAGAACACTTTAGGAGCAGTTGCAAAACTCGAGGAACTTGATTTGGCACTTGCTGCAGCGGAAAAGATGCTCGAACAAGTGTCTCCGTGGGGAGAATTCGACAAGGCGGCCATAGAAGGACTCGCTTCCAAAGGAATAGCCCTCCACTTCTACACGCTCAGCGCAAAGAAATATCGGAAAGAATGGGAAGATGAATATGCAATCACAGTGGTCTCTGACAACGGCAAGACAGTTTGGTTTGTTGTTGCGGCCGATGCAAATGCAGAATATTCATTCCCTGTTCCCGAGACTGCCGAACCGCTTATGTCGGTCAAGGATGCGCAGGCAAGAATCGACGCCATAGAGGAAGAGATCATCAAAACGAAAGGAAAATTGCTCCATCTGAAGGAGCATTATATGGACCACATCCTCAAAGGCTATGCACGCAAGCAGGGAGATCTTGACAGATACCTTGCTGACGCAGGTACGGAATCGGCGGCTGAAGGCTATGTGACAGTTGTCACCGGCTTCGCCCCGGCTGAAAACGAAGCAGAGCTGAAAAAAGGACTGGATGAAAAGGGTATCCTCTACATCAGCGATGAGGCAACCGAAGAGGACAATCCACCTATCAAATTGAAAAACAACAGGTTCAGCAAGTTATTCGAATGTTTGACCGGGATGTACGGAATGCCTACCTACGGTGAGTGGGATCCTACCCCTGTTCTTTCCATCTTCTTCTTCCTGTTTTTTGCGATGTGTATGGGTGACGCAGGATATGGAATCATTCTCATAATCTACGGCATACTCCAGGACAAGAAGATAATCAACATCGGTATGTTTGACGGCCTGGGCAAACTCATCAGCGTGCTCGGAATCTCAACGACTATTGTGGGCTTCTTCCTCGGCACCGCTTTCGGTATAGACCTTTCTTCTGCCAGCTGGATGCCGGAAGCTTTGAAGAGTGTCATGCTCACCGGAGACATCACTGTCGGAGGTTCATCTTATGCCCTCCAGATGGTTCTCGCCCTCGGTATCGGAGTTTTCCACATCTGCCTTGCAATGGTAATCAAGGCCGTACTCTACACAAAGAGATTCGGATTCAAGGAGAACATAAGCACCTGGGGATGGCTCGTACTCATCCTCGGAGGCATAATCACAGCAGTGATTGCTATGCTCGGGCTTCTTCCTGAAACAGCAATCAAGGTCATCGTAATCGTACTCGGAGTGGTTTCCTGCCTTGGAATCTTCATCTTCAACAAGCCTGGAAGGAACCCTCTCATCAATATCGGTGCAGGACTTTGGGACACCTACAATATGGCTACCGGAATCCTCGGAGACGTTCTCAGTTACATCCGTCTTTATGCCCTCGGACTTGCCGGAGGGATGCTCGGAGGAGCTTTCAACAATCTCGGGCTGATGGTTCTCGGAAACGATCCTTCCTGGCAGTGGCCGTTTTTCATACTGATTCTGCTTTTCGGTCATATACTCAACATCCTGATGTCATGTCTGGGAGCATTCGTACATCCTCTTCGTCTGACCTTCGTGGAGTATTTCAAGAACAGCGGATATGAAGGAAAGGGTGTAAAATATAATCCGCTGACCAACAACCCAATAGAACAATAACAAATTTAAATTCAAATAATTATGCTTAACACAATTCTTGGTTATCTCGGACTTGGCCTTATGCTTGGCCTCGCCGGTGTAGGTTCATCAATCGGAACAACCATTGCTGGTAATGCAGCAGAAGGCGCTCTTAAAAAGAACAAAGAGAAATCATCTTCTTATATGATTCTCTCAGCTATGCCTGCAACACAGGGTCTCTACGGTTTCGTAGCATTCCTTATGTGGATGGGCAAGGATTTCGCAACTGACGGCGCAATGCTTTTCGGTGTCGGTATTTCTGTCGGTCTCGTTTGTCTCTTCTCTGCAATCCGTCAGGGTCAGGTTTGTGCAAATGGTATCGTAGGAATCAGCCAGGGACACGACGTTCAGACCAACACTATGATCTACGCCGCTCTTCCTGAGTTCTACGCCATCCTCGCCCTCGTTGCTGCCCTTATGATCTGATGACAGAATAAAACAACTCAAGTTTCGCAAGTTCATAAATATCTGTTATTATGAGGTTTGTGCGTCTTG
>JBJEBO010000493.1:0-6131 GCA_051870155.1 Candidatus Cryptobacteroides sp. | reverse complement strand
CGGTCGAGATGACAAAGAAGTTGGCGAGCGGTCGAGATGACAAAATAGTTGGAGGGTGGTCGAGATGACAGTGGATGGGGATGAGGATGTCATCTCGAGCGTAGTCGAGAGATCTGAATATAAAAAAAGAAAAAAGGAAATGAAGATAAAAAGCGAAATAGGATTGAAAGGATGGGCGGTGAGCCTGATGTTGCTGCTCTTCATCTTGGGGTGCGCCAAGGTGGAGCAGGCACAGGGCGGCACCGGGGAGATTTCGTACAATGTCATCAGCAACATTTCCACAAAGGCGGCGCAGCCATATCCCACCACATCATCATTCGCTTCCTGGGCCTGGTATCTTCCCGACGGATCATCCTGGACTTCGAATAATGCCTCATCAAGCCTCCATATTAACGCCGCCGAAATCTCATACGACTCTGCCGGCAAATCCTGGCACGACCTCACTACCAATCATTACTGGCCGAAGGCAGGCACTCTCACATTCTTTGCCCTCAGCCCATATTCCGCCGCCGCATCAGCGACCTGCGACAACACCAACGGCATCACCCTGACTTGGGATGCCGATCAAAACATAGACATAATGACAGCCGAAGTGGCCGCAGACTATAAAAACAATACTACAACAATAAATGATTGGGCGATGGGTGTCCCCACGATTTTCCACCACAAATTGGCACAAGCTGTGAGCTTCACTTTCAACACCCAGAAAGACTATGCCAATGGACACACGGAAGGAAACTATGTAAGCGGAGACATTCTATTCTTTGTCAAGGATGTGAAAATCAATAATTATTCTCAGAACGGAACCTTCCACAGCGGGATTACCTCCTCATCCAACGGACTTTGGACAGTTGATAATACCAAAATGGCAAATAATTACACCTGGTACTCATCCTCTTCCTCTTCAGACATTCAGATTCCATATTCTGCCAATGGAACGCCTGTTGCCGCAAACTCCCTCGCCGGAGGAGCTTCCACCTTGCTCCTCCTGCCCCAGGTGTTCTCAAATCCTGGCACTACGCCTGACTTCAGCACCGTCCCGAATCTTGAAATCACATATCTGAAAAGAACTTATAATGCAGAAGGTACTTTCTCTGAAGAGACAATAACGGCGAATGCATCCCTTTATGATGTCTTCTCCGCATCCTTCAACAGAATTGTAATGAACAGGCAGATAACGTTCAAGATAACCTTCAACCTTGATTCATCCCTCATCTATTGGGCTCCCGACTGTGAGGATTGGACTGATGGGGAATTTAATATCAGCATATAAAATGACAAGATCATATATTTATAGGTTCATATTGATAGTGTGCTTCGCCACATTTGCCTCCTGCACGAAAATTATCCGGCAGGAGGCTACGGAATGCCGTGTAAGCTACAATGTGGTATCCACAAAAGCTGCATCGGCTTTCCCTGTCGATCAGACATTTATTTCAGCCGCATATCAACTCACTTCGGGGAAGACCTGGGACAATGACAAGGCCTCATCAACTCTTTTCATAAACAATGAGGAAGTCAAATATGATTCACAATATTCCTTCTGGACGACAGATACAGAATACCATTGGCCGACAGACGGATCCACCCTTACTTTTTTCTCATACGCTCCTGCATCACTAAAGAGTCTTGGAATAGCCATTTCTGTAGAAGGGGTTGTCGTGACGGACTGGGATGTAACATCAGAAGCAAGGAAAGACATTCCGATAATGGTTTCGGACATAGCGAAAGAAAAGGTCAAGAATGAAAGCAATGCCGGTTTTACCGGTGTCCCCACTCATTTTCGCCATAAACTCAGCAAAATCAAATTCAATTTCAGGGTTTCCTCTTTTGCGGATGAAGGAACGACTGCAGTAGTGAAAAAAGTCTATATCCAAGACATATACACCCAAGGGTCTTATTCAAAGGGCGGTTACACGAACGATGCCTGGGGTTCTTATGCTTCTTTCAAGGGGGAGGCCGATCCTCTGATGCTATTTGACGGGACAAGTTCAACCCTTACCACAGATGATGATCTTACTTGTCTTGTGGATTGGACTATGATGATTCCTCAAAGCCTTGTAGCCAATGCATCGGGACATCCGCAGATTATCGTCGAGTATGAGGTTTCCGCTGCGGGTGGCACGCCATCATCGCAGAAGGTGGGATGCTATTTCGATGAGAATCTTCGTCAGGAAGCCTGGGAGATGGGCAAGCAGATAACATACAACATATATTTGGGAGTGGGTAAATATCCGATAGAATTCGACCCATCCGTGTCAGACTGGTCAACTGATGACCAGGGAACAGTAGAAATAGGAGATTGATGATGGCTGGTATGATGACAAAAGGTATGAAGGTTTTCCAGATACTCTTCTTCCCAATTCTTAGCCTGCTTTCTTGCAGTGAGGCTCAGGAAAGGGGACGGGAGGATGAAGTGCCTTTTGCATTTGAAATAGCCGTCAATCCCAACACCAAATCGGATGCGACGATACAGCTGCCGGGAGATTGCGTTGTGTGGGTATATGATAATGAGGAAGCTGTCCTTGACGGAGAAATGCTTGTCAAGAACGGGAGTCTTTGGTATCCTGAAGGAGGGCAGAATTGGCCCGTTGACTGCGGAGAACTCTCCTTTTATGCTGCCTGCCCTCGTGAACGTGCTGCTTTCAGCCTCGATGAAGGGGTGCAGTTCCTGGATTACAGCCTCGACGAGGATTCCCAGCCCTTGTATGCCGGTCCGTTCTGCACAGACAACGCCCATTCTTCCGCCGGAGTCGTGCCTCTTGTGTTCAGCCGCGCCCTTGCCCTCGTGCGCTTCAATTTCAGCGCAATGCTCAGGGAGGGGAGCAGCCTGGCAGTGAAGAAGATCGCCATAGACGGAGTTTATGATCGCGGGGATTTCAGAACACTTCCGTCTGTCGTATGGCAACCGCAAGGAGAGAGGAAGACCATAGAAATATATAACGGCAGTTTCGAGGCTGACAATGCTTTGGAAAGGCTGTGTGAAGTGTGGATGATACCGCAGACTGTGCGTGCTGAAGTCAAGGTCATCTGCGACATAGAGTCCGGAGGGAACGTGCTCCACGACCAGGAACTAACTTGCACGACGGATTTTTCGTGGAAGACATCGAAGCTCTCCGTGTATAATTTGAAAGTGAATCTCGCCCTTGAACTGGGTGTGGAAAAAGATATGGAATGAAAATACGTTTTATAAAATATATTGCTTTTTTATCTGTATTTGCAGCTTTCTCCTGTTCGAAGAATCCTTCAGAAGGGGAGGGCGATTATCCTTATCTGCTTTTCAGCGCGGAAACAGATGATATGCAGATGAAGTCCGGGGCAGGGGCAAATTCCATAAAGACAACTTCCGCCAATCTCAAAGATCATTCGTTCGGTGTATATGGAGTTTATACCGATACGGAAGGTGACCAGAACGGCACCAATGTGTTCCTAAATTCAGCGGCTCAGGAAGTAAGTTATGATGACGCAACCGATCCTGCCAATCCCCAATGGGCATATTCGCCTTTGGCATATTGGACTCTGAACAAATTCTACCGCTTTAGGGCTTTTCATCCATACAGCGGAGATGCCATCACCCTGAACAGCCTGTCAGATGCGGACAGAATCGTGATTGAATATGCCTCTGCAGCCGGTCAGGAAGACCTTTTGGTGGGGTTTCAGACTGTGGAATCCGTAGTTACGAATATTAAGAATAAGGTGAAAATTACGTTTGAACACGCCCTGTCCGCCCTTGAATTCAAAATCGCATTCAAGAATTCCGTCGATATAGACGACGATTACACCGACAATATTACCAACTTCTATCTCACCGGACTTATCCCTACGGGAACCTTGATTTATGGACATCCCGACGGAGATTATATGACGGCGACAATCGACTGGAATGCAACCTATTATGATGGAAGCAGCACATATTTCGAGTGGACCGGCTCCAAAAGGTTTGGAAAGATCACTCTTACGGATCCCGATACCGGAAAGGCTTATCCGGTGTCGATTTTCGATGGGGATGGGGACTATAATGCCGTTTTCTGTGTGCCACAGACCTGCTCGGCATCGGCATCCAAACCTACGACTGTGCATTTCAAGACACAATCATCCGATGCTGAGAACAGCGTCGTCCTGCCATCCATTGAATGGAAACCGGGGAAAATCTATACTTACACACTCCTTGTCAACAAGTCGGACATAGAACTTGAAATCACCGTCAAGGATTGGACGGAAATCCAGTCCAATGAGGACATATATCTGTAATGCTTATGAAAATTGCAAAATTCATAATATCGGCGCTTCTCCTGGCAATGTCCTTCCTCGCCTGCACAAGGGAGGAACAGACTGTGCTCCCATCCGACGGAACCGGCGACCTGAAAATTACGATAGGTCTTTCTTCCACAAAGGCGGAAACCGTCGATGTAAATATAATCAACAACCTCCACATTTTCATCACCGACAATGCAGACAAAGTCATCCGGTATGCCTCAGTGTCCATAAATATCAATTCCGGAACAGGAGGTACGATTGAGATTTCAGCAGACCAGAAAACCGCAACTGCAAAATTTACCAATCTGGAAAGGGGAAATTATACGTTATGGATTATAGCCAATCTTCCGACCGGCGCGCTTACTTCTTATTGTGCAGAAGGTGTGATTCTCGATGATTATTTCAAGAATTACGCATATAAGGTGGATGCCAATTACAGACCGGATTTCAAGACGGAAATTCTGTCGGATGGCAGCACCAAGGCTGTCACTCCAACGGGAATGCCTATGAGCATAACCCAGGATGTGAGTATAGGTGCCGGTGTCAACAAGGTGAGTGCTGAATTGTTGAGAATGTGCGGAAGGGTAAGGGTGATTATCAGAAACAATACAGCCGACAAGAATATTTTCATCCAGTCGATTTCTCTCGGCGACAAGAATCCTTCGATGGGTTATTTTTTCCACAAGGAGGATCACAGCGTCCCATCAGATAATATCTATGGGCATTTCAACAGTATCAATCTCGCCCAAGGCGAGGAGTCAACAGATGTGGTAACACCCGGCAACGAGGTTGTTTTCCTTGACCAATATGTGTTCGAGAGCGGCATCAATGCATTCGATGGGCTCAATCTCTCTTTCAATGGCGCTCTTTTCCCTTCCGGAACCACTTCCGCTGTGGTTGGTGAGGTTTCTTATGATGCCTATACGCCCGGGACGGAATTTCAGGCGTTTAATAGCAGCAATGTCGAATCAGGAACAGGACTGTATCTTATGAGAAATTCAGCCGCGAATTATTTCCTTTTCTCCGACGGGACCTATGTCAGGGAAAAATTCCATAATTCTGTCGCTGAATTGCTCGCATCTACCGAATTTCAGCTTTATCTATGGTCTTTCGGCGTATCATATTTTGGAAGTCCCGGCTCCTCTGTAAACTATATTAAAAATGAAGGTGTCGGCAAATATTTAAATATCTCGACATCTTCCGTAGGCAATGTCACTGTATCTGATTCCCAGACATCTTTGACGGTGGGAACTCAATCTTATGGAATGCTTATAGGGAACGGCAGTTATAATATGTTCGGTTCAAAGATTGACAATAATATCCTTTATACTTATAACAATTCGGGAGGTGCTCCATCAGACTCAAAATTTTATTGGTATTTCACACCTGTAATAAAGGAAACCAAACAAGATTTGTTCTTCGACGGTGCCGAGAAAGTATTCACCAAACAGGTGAGCCAGATTAATTATATCAATGAATATGGAATATCTGAGCCGATAAAAAGCCTTTGCCGCAATCAGGAACTCAATATCGTCATTAATATACATTACAGTCCTGAATCAGCGATTCTTTACTATGAAGTCCAGGCTTGGGAAGAGGTCACAAATGAGACTACTTTTGATTGATTTAATATGAATAGGAATATACTTATATTATTAATATCGTTTTTATCCCCTTTCTTTCTTTTATGTTCTTGTATGGATGAACTTGAAGAAAAACAGTCTTCTTTGGGAGAAGGGGAGGGATGGCTTTATTTGGAATTCAAATCCAATGAAAATGTGGAGGTATCCACCAAGAGCACATTGAATTATTTTGAAGAAAATGCCATCAGGAATATTTATGTCTTCATTTTTGACGCCCAAGGAAACAAGGTC
>JBJEBO010000492.1:0-6174 GCA_051870155.1 Candidatus Cryptobacteroides sp. | reverse complement strand
TCAAGCTGGGCTTCCTGATTGTCCAGATTGGTGATTCTTAATGGTTTATGCTTGTTAACGATAGCCACCTCTCCGTCGTTCACATAGACGAAGTCGTTTGTGTAGTCAATGATGGAAGCTGCATCGGAACTTATGAAATATTCTCCTTTGCCGATTCCAATCACCATCGGACTGCTCTGCTTTGCCGCTATGATTTCATCAGGATTGTTTTTCTCAATTACGGCGATGGCGTATGCGCCAACCACTTGCTTCAATGCCTTCCTTACTGCATCTTCGAGAGAACATTCGTTGGTATTGCGTACATATTCGATGAGATTCACCAATACTTCCGAATCGGTGCTGCTCCTGAATTTGTATCCATTTTCAATCAGCGCATCTTTCAGCACCCTGTAATTCTCTATTATTCCGTTATGGATGAGGGCAATATTCTCGGATTCCGAATAATGCGGGTGGGCGTTCCTGTCGCTCGGTTCCCCGTGGGTCGCCCATCTTGTATGGGCAATCCCGATTGTTCCTGAATCGTCTTTTCCGTCCAGAAAATGTTCAAGATCAGATACTTTTCCTTTGCATTTGAAGACCTTAAGGTTGCCTTCCGGTCCTACGAGTGCGACTCCTGCACTGTCGTAGCCTCGGTATTCAAGCCTGTGCAGACCTTTGAGGAGAATGGGGCGGGCCTGCCTGTCGCCGGTGTAACCTACTATGCCACACATAAAAAACAGTTTTGTTAAGTTTGTACTTGAGGGTGCCATATTATGGAAATTTGGGGCACCCACTGGTCTATTGAGAATCTGAAGTAGTATAAGATTCTCAAGGGCGCCAAAAGTAAGAAAAAATTCTGTATATTTGTAAGTTTTTAGTAATTATCAATTGATATGGCAGGAACGAAGTCATCAGAGACACCGATGATGAAACAGTTTTTCAAGGTGAAGGCGGAACACCCTGAAGCCTTGCTACTTTTCAGGTGCGGGGATTTTTACGAGACTTATGGAGATGATGCCCTGACAGCCAGCAAGGTGCTTGGAATTGTGTTGACGAAGAGGTCGAACGCCGCTCCGGATTCGGTGCCGATGGCGGGTTTTCCCTACCATTCCCTTGATGTCTATCTCCCAAGACTTGTCCGTGCAGGTCATAAAGTGGCTGTGTGCGACCAGCTCGAAGACCCGAAGCTTGCAAAGAAAATTGTGAAGAGGGGAGTGACCGAACTTGTCACCCCGGGTATAGCCTTCAATGAACAACTGCTTGAGCAGAAGGAACATAACTATATAGCAGGACTGACTTTCGAGAAGGACAGGTTCGGCGCTGCATTCCTTGATGTTTCGACAGGCACATTCCAGGTTGCCGAGGGCAAGATTGATTATATCTCCACCCTCCTTTCTTCTTTCGCTCCGAAAGAACTCCTCGTGCGCAGGGGCTATGAAAAAGGTGTCAGGGAACGTTTCGGCGATCAATATTACATTTCTTCACTTGAGGAATGGGCCTTTGTCTATGATTCTGCAGTAGAAAGACTTAAGAAGCAGTTGAAAGTGGATTCACTCAAAGGCTTTGCAATAGACACTTTCCCATTGGGCATATCTTCGGCTGGTGCTCTGCTGGTGTATCTCGACCAGACCTGCCACAACGGACTTGGCAACATCTGCTCCATCTCCAGGATTGACGAGACTTCCTTTGTGTGGATGGATCGCTTCACTTTCCGCAATCTCGAAGTGTTCAATTCAGTAGCAGGCAAGGACGGAGTGTCTCTCGTCCAGGTAATTGACCGCTGCTCTTCGCCTATGGGCGCCAGAATGTTGAGGAGCTGGCTCGCTATGCCCGTGATGGACCTCGGTGAATTGAACGACCGCTATGATGTGGTTCAGCATTTTATCGACAGACCTGATGACCTTGCTTCAATCAGGACTATGATAGGGGACATCGGAGATATGGAAAGGATTGTTTCCAGGGCCGCAGCAGGTAAGATTCTCCCGAGGGAGGTGATGCAGCTCAAGAGGGGACTTTCCCAGATGCAGCCTGTCCTGGACCTTTGCGCGGGGAAGGGTACGAAAGCATTGGACAATATGCTCGGAAAGCTTTCAGGATGCTCGGAACTTCTTGATATCTTGGAAAATACGATGGCAAAGGATCCTGCCTCCGCTTTGGGCAAGGGCGACATAATAGCCTCCGGAGTCAATGCTGACCTGGATGAATTGCGCAAAATAGCCCGATACGGGAAGGATTATCTGCTCGAACTCCAGCAGCGCGAGATGGAAAGGACGGGCATAACATCCCTGAAGGTCAATTACAATTCGGTGTTCGGCTACTATCTTGAGGTGCGCAACACGCATAAGGAAAAAGTGCCGCCGGAGTGGGTGAGAAAGCAGACGCTTGTGAATGCGGAAAGATATATAACACCGGAGCTTAAGGAATATGAGGAGAAAATCCTTGGGGCGGAAGAGAAGATATATGTGCTTGAATCACAGATATATAATGAGCTGATTGCGAAGATTCAGGAGAATGTTTCGGCGATTCAGGGAAATTGCCGTATCATCTCCCGTCTCGATGTCCTGTCCGGCTTTGCCGACCTTGCCACTGATAGGAATTATTGCCGTCCGCAGATGAACGACGGGAAGGTAATCGACATACGGGAAGGGCGTCATCCTGTGATTGAGACGATGATGGCTCCCGGTGAGGAATATGTTCCGAATGACATTTTCCTGGACAATGATTCCCAGCAGATAATCATCCTGACAGGTCCGAATATGGCTGGTAAGTCGGCTCTCCTGCGCCAAACTGCCCTCGTCGTCCTTCTTGCCCAGATTGGTTGCTATGTGCCTGCAAAGTCCGCAGTGATAGGATATTGCGACAAAATCTTCACCAGGGTCGGGGCCTCGGACAACATCTCCCGAGGAGAATCCACATTTATGGTGGAAATGCTCGAAACCTCGATGATCCTTCATAATCTTTCGTCCCGCTCGCTTGTGCTTCTTGATGAGATTGGAAGGGGAACTTCCACTTATGACGGAATGTCCATAGCGCGTGCCATCGTCGAGTATATCCACGAATGGGGTGACGGTGCCAAGACCCTTTTCGCCACTCATTATCACGAACTTAACGACCTTGAGAGCATTTATCCCCGGGTGAAGAATTTCCACATTGCCGTCAAGGAAGTCGGGAAGAACGTGATTTTCCTTCGTAAATTGAAGGAGGGCGGGGTTGCCCACAGTTTCGGTATCCACGTTGCGCGACTTGCCGGGATGCCGCGTCAGGTGATAGATTCCGCGGAAAAGACGCTTGAGGCTTTGGAGAAAGGAGAGAATGGGCAGGTCAGCCAAAGGAAACCGTCCGTGAAGGCTCATAATGTCAAGGAAGGCAGGGTGGAGAGCGACGGGAGCCTGCAGTTGTCGTTCTTCCAGCTTGAAGACCCTCTGCTGCTGTCTCTTAAGGAGGATCTTGATAAGGCGGACCTCAACAATATGACCCCGTTGCAGGCATTTGATCTCCTTCGTTCGATGAAGGAAAAAATGGGACTTTAAAAGGTATATTTTTTGCTCGCAAAATAGTTGATATGGGACATAAAAATTATTTGTTTTTTGCGGCAGTCGTCGCTGTCTTGATGGTCGCAGCATCCTGTGAACGGGAGGGAACATCAAGATTCAAAGGTAATTATACATATAATATGAGTGGTAATGTCACGGTTCAGCGCGACACTGTTTCAAGTACAGGGGAGGCGCGTGGACTGGACACATTGGTTATGAATCTGACTTCGGAGGTGGGTCAGATGGACATTCTTGAAGTGGACCGCTCGGGAGGAAAGATGATCCTGACTATGCGTTCTATCGACGGTCAGGTGACTGTTGCTGATGCCGTGGCTTCCGGCAAAATGTTGGATTTTGAGCCTTTTGTCAAGACAAAGACTCTGTCTTTGGACAATTTGTCAGTGATAAAGACCGATATGAACATCACATTCACCGGTTATGGTGAGAAATATTCTGATGTTGTGGTTTTCAGGATTGAGGCATCGGGGCAGAAAGAGTCGATGGGGATTACATACAAGATCATAGATAGTGATATCGAATGGGTTGCAAGATCAAATTGACACGCTTATGGACAAAATGGTGAGAATATTAGTCCTTATGGTCCTTCTGTCCGTCTTGTCCGGGTGCGGAGGGCGTCTGTCCGGACGTTTTGCAAAGGAGTCCGGGACTGTGGCTCGCGACCCTGTCACCGTCAAGGTTATGGAGGTCGGGAAAAGTTCCAAGACCGGTGAGGCAAGATATATCGGTAAGGTGGAGCCATCGCGTTCTACCATTTTGAGTTCCCGTTATGGGGGCACTTTGTCTTCGCTGAAAGTTTCCGAAGGTCAGGCGGTTTCTGCGGGACAAGCTGTGGCTGAGGTGTTTTCCGAAAATGTCAAATCTACTTATGATATGGCTATGGCTACCTTGGCCCAGGCTGAGGACGGATATGCAAGGGTGAAGTCGGTGTATGACATAGGGGCTGTGGCGCAGGTCAAGATGGTGGAGGTGGAGACGCAGCTCGCAAAGGCGAAGGCATCGGCACAGGCGGCTCGCAAGGCATTGGAAGATTGCACCATAAAGGCTCCATACAAAGGCGTGATAAGTGAGGTTTATGCGGATGAGGGGGTGGAGATTTCAATCGGGACTCCGCTTGTCCGTCTTGTGGATATGACTTCTTTGGAAATTGTGTTCAGCCTGCCGGAAAATGAATATCCGTCTGTATCATTGAAAGATACCGCTTATGTTGAGGTCCCGGCGATTGGTAAGACATTGTTGGCAAAGGTTGCCGCAAAAGGCTTTTCTGCATCCGACCTTTCCCACGGTTATAAGGTGCGGTTGTCTCTTTCCGGGGATACGAAGGGTTTGATGCCCGGGATGGCGTGCAAGGTGGCCTTGTCGCCGGACAAAGGAGAGGAGGATGTCATTGCCGTGCCGTCATCAAGCATAAGGACGGACGGTTCCGGAAGATATGTCTGGGTAGTGCGTGAAGGGAAGGCACAGAAGGCTCCGGTTGTTACTGGAGGATTCAGCGGCGGAGGAGTGATTGTCGCCGAGGGGCTTTCGGAAGGGGATCTTGTCATCGTTGAAGGAATGAGGAATGTCAGTTCCGGAATGACGGTCAAGGTCGTGTTATAGAAAAAATAAGCCGCGCGAGAGCTAAACTTGAACAGAAAAACTATGGAAAAAAAAGGGGGACAATTCATTAGAGGTGCCATAACTTACAAGAAGATAGTCTATTTCATTACGGCTCTTCTTGTGGGCGTTGGTATTTATGGCATTTCTTACATAAACAAGGATGAGTTTCCTACTTTTGAAATCAAAGAGGGTCTGGTCGTCGGTGTCTATCCCGGAGCTTCAGCCTCGGAGGTGGAACAGCAATTGACAAAGCCTCTTGAGGAACTTCTATTCGGATTTTCCGAGGTCAGTCGCGCCACGTTTTCCCAGTCAAAGGACGGGATGTGTTTCATCTATGTGATGCTCAATTCTCCTGCCAGCAAGAAGGATGAGGTCTGGTCCAAGTTGAAGCACAGTCTCAATACATATAAGCCGCAGCTTCCTCCCGGGGTGCTTGCTGTTGCCGTTATGGAAGACTTCAGCTCGATTTCCACCGTCCTTCTCGCCCTTGAATCACAAGATAAGGGTTATGTGGAAATGCAGGCCTATGCCGATGAACTTTGCTCCAGGTTGCGTGAACTTCCGCAGCTTGCCAACGCCAAGGTTTATGGTGGGCGAGGTGAAGAAATTGCAGTGACAGTTGATAGGGAAAGGATGGCTTCCTATGGCATAAATCCGACTATGCTCACCCTCGGTTTCCAGACTGCGGGTCTTCAGGTAATGAGCGGACAGTTCTCCACCGGCTATGCCGATTCTCCCATCCACATAAATGGTCTTCTTTCTGGCGAACAGGAAATCGCTGAAAGAATCGTATATTCTGATATTCAGGGCAATGTGGTGAGACTCAAGGATATAGCCACTGTGGAAAGAAGACTTGCCGCCCCGTCTTCCGAGGTCCGCTTCAACGGAAAGTCGGCACTTCTGATTTCAATAGAGATGAGGCCGGAAAATGACATCGTGGCTTTTGGCAAATTGGTTGACGGCATTCTGAATGAATTCTCTTCCGTATACTCTCCGTCCGAATTCTTCACTGCCTTCTCAATTGCATCCAGATCTTCAGCGATTG
>JBJEBO010000491.1:0-6182 GCA_051870155.1 Candidatus Cryptobacteroides sp. | reverse complement strand
GATGTTCATAACATCTTGCACCGTTCCAGCCGTCAAGACCTCTGTCTTTACGGAATGCAACGATGTCGTACGCCTTCCAGCTTTCGTTGCTGTCGCCGAATACATCATAAGTACCGTCCTGGTCAAGTTTAGGCATAGGCTGCCACATTTCTTCCGGTGCATTCCAATAGTAGGTCTGTTTTCCTTCCACTCCGATACCTGGAGCATTGTTAGGATAGTCTCCTCCGAATACCATCTTGTCGAAGGTCTGGATGAAAATAATGTCAGGAGAAAGAACCTCGGCTGAAATAGTGCCGTTGTAGAGCTCCTTGCCGTCCATCTTCACTTCTACAGGGATGGAAACGCTGCCCATAGCGACAGGTGCGCCATTGAATGCGATGCTGAATGAGCCGTCGCCTTCTCCCGGAACTTCATACACTGTGGTCGGTGCGATGCTCAGACCACCCATTCCATCTACTGATGCGTTGACAGTGATTTTCTCTTTTCCTGTAGCCTTATAATATTTAATAAGGAGTGAGGCTGCCGCTTCTTCTCCCCTTGCGAGGGTTCCGTAAACGGAAGGATTGTCGATTTTGAATTGACCGTTTTCCTGCGTCACTTCAACCGGAGCGTCCCAGGCTCCGTCTTTGGACATAATGCGGAAAGTGCCCTTCCTCGCTTCACCTTGGTTGCGGGAAGCGGTGACGGTGACTTTCTGAAATGTTTCGCCGTCTCCTTTGACTGGGGAGGATGCGTCAGGGCTGACGGAAATCCAGTCCGCATCGGAAACTGCGTACCATTCTCCAGCATATCTGACGGTGACCGTTGCCGTGGCACCTTCATTATATGCGATATTGATTGCGTCTGTGTCACGCCTCAATGCCGTTTCCGTTAGCCCCTTTACGCAGGACGGAAGCATAATTATGGAAGCGAGAAGCAACAGAGCAATGCTTCTGGTCTTGATTTTCATACTTAATCAGGTCTATAAGTGTTTGTAATATAATAACAAAACCTCAGGTGCGTTTGATGGCATCTGATCCTGACCAATGAGAAATGGAATGAATCGCACTGCAAATATAGTTATTGTAAAATGAAAACCAAGTTTTTCAAATGAAAATTATTGAAAATTTTATGAAAATGTAATAAAAGTGTCAAAATATTGACGGAATATGTCAAAGAAATGAATAAAATGTGAAATATTATTGAAATATTATGTGCGAAAATGAAAATATATAAAATAATTTTATACATTTGTCACTGAAAACGCATAAAACCTGAAACTAAAAGAAAACCATAGTTGTCCTGCCAGTTGAGTCTGATGGATGTTTCGCAAACAAAACAATCAATTGAATGACAACTAAACGAAAAGAAATGAAAACGAACTATGCTCAAAAGAGAGTCTCAGCCACATCATCATCGAATTGGCTCAGGCTCTGTATGGCAGTGTTGATTTCCCTTCTCGTCCTTCCGCAGGCATTCGCTCAATCGGGGGGGGCACAGTTGACGGGAATCGTTTCCGACCAGAGCGGCGATCCGCTTGCCGGTGCCTTTGTCGTTGTATCCGGCACACAGACCGGAACTATGACGAATCTGGACGGAAGTTACTCTATCAAGGTGGAGAAAGGACAGACAGTCGAGTTCTCTTTCCTTGGATACAAGACCCAAAAGGTAGTTTGGAACGGTCTGGCGAAGCTCAATGTGACTATGGAGCTAGACAACACTTCTCTCGAAGAATCGGTGGTGGTCGGTTATGGTGTCCAAAAACGCCGTGATATCGTCGGTGCAGTCGATGTCCTCAAGACCGAGGATATAGCGGACAGGACAGGATCTGCAATGAATATGTCAAGAGCCCTTCAGGGCAATGTCCCGGGTCTCACCCTTACTTTTACGGACGGAAAACCAAGCCGCGGCGCTACAGTACGCATCCGTGGTAACGAAACTTCAATTGGATCAGGTGGTTCAGCCCTCGTGCTCATCGACGGCGTTGAAGGTGATATGAACTCTGTGAACCCGGAAGATATAGAATCCGTAACAGTCCTCAAGGATGCTTCATCCACAGCGGTTTACGGAGCACGTGGTACATTCGGAGTCATCCTCCTCACCACAAAGACCCCTCAGAAAGGTTCTACAAAAATTACATATAACGGAACGGTCAACTTCTCCCAGAGAACCGTAAAACCTCAGTTTGTGACGGACGGTTACCAGTGGACAACAGATTTCCTCGAAGCATACAACAACTGCCGCCTCGTAGATCCTACAGGCATCAATAACTCCTTCCCATTCTCTCGTGAATGGTATCAGGAACTCGAGCGCAGGCACAACGACCCTACCCTCGATGTTGTAAGGCAAAACACGCAAGGCAACTACGAATATTTCGCAAATACAGACTGGTACAGCCTCTTCTATAAGGACTGGACATTCAGCCACCAGCACAATATCAATGTTTCAGGTGGAAATGACGTAGCATCTTATTATGTATCAGGTCGTATTTTTGACCAGGACGGTATCTACAGGGTTGGAAACGACAAATACCGCACTTATAATGTGACAGCAAAGGGCAGCGTGAACATCCGCCCTTGGTTCAGAGTTGAGAACAAGACCGAAATCACTTATTTCCAGTCACATCAGCCAACCAACCATACAGGTGTCAGCATCAATAATTACAACCCGATCCGAATGATGTCGCACCAGGCATATCCTATGACAATTCCTTACAACCCGGACGGAACCTGGACTAATGCAGCCGTTTATTCAGGATATGCAGGATTCGTAGAGGGTGACTCTTGGAGAAAAGACAAGAAGTTCACTGTCACCAACAAGACCACTGCAACCATCGACATCATAAAGAACGTTCTCACCGCAAAGGCAAGCTTCGCATTCTACAACCGCAACAGCACAATCGTGCGTTCAATTGCGCAGCATACCTATTATACAGCTCCTGGCATAAGCTCACAGCGTCCTGCCGGCTCAATGTACACTGAGACAGACAACAACCAGCAGAGGCTTACCGGAGACGCAACCCTCACCTATACTCCGAATCTCGGTCCGAACAATAATCTCTCAATTATGGCAGGATGGAACATCGAGGACTTGAGGTACAAATCGAAATACACCTCTCGTCAGGGTATGATTGATTCCTCAATGCCTAACTTCAGCCTCGTTGACGGAGAGAACTTTGAAATCAAGGACAACGGTTCCTACAATTCAGGACTCGTAGGTGCTTTCTACAGGGTAAGTTACAACTACAAGAGCCGTTACCTCATCGAGCTCAGCGGTCGTGCCGATGGAAACTCACGCTTCCCTTCAGGTCAGAAATGGGGATATTTCCCTTCAGGATCAATTGGATGGCGTATTTCAGAAGAGCCGTTTATGAAGAATGCGGACTGGCTTGACAACTTGAAGATCCGTCTCTCCGCAGGTACTGCCGGAAACGGTCTGATTAGCAACGCATACGCCTATATGTCAACAATGGGTCTGAGCAAGAGCTCAGTAGTTGATAATGGCAACATTTTCAAATATACTTCCGCACCTTCTCCTATTCCTGACGGATTGACTTGGGAGAAAGCTACCACTTACGATATTGGACTCGATTTCGAGGCCCTCAACGGAAGGCTCAATTTTACTGCCGACGTGTATCGTAAGATGACTACCGATATGTATGTCTCAGGTGACGAACTTCCTGCTGTATATGGAAACAGCGCACCTAAGGGCAACTACGCCGATATGAAGACTGACGGATGGGAACTCAGCCTTGGTTGGAGAGACAGTTATATGGTGGGTGGACATGCTCTCAGCTACAATATCAAGGCAGCAGTTTGGGACAGCCGTAGCTTCATTACCAAATATACCTCCAAGACAGGTACTCTTCCTACAAACTACGCAACTTATTATTATGAAGGAATGGAACTCGGAGAGCTTTGGGGATATGAGTGCAACGGTCTCTATCAGTCTGAAGAAGAGATTCTTGAGCACGGAAAGGATTATTCTCAGTTCAAATCAGAGAAATGGTCTCCGGCACCTGGTGACCCGAGGTATGAAGACCTTGACGGAGACGGCAAAATCAGCAAGGGAGACGGCACCATCAACAATCACGGTGACCTCAAAATCATCGGTAATACCAACCCTCGTTATCTTTACAGCTTGAATCTCGGAATCAGCTGGAATGGAATCGGTCTAAGCGCAATGTTCCAGGGTGTCGGACAACGCGATTGGTATCCTGCAAAGGAATCAAATCTCTTCTGGGGTAAGTATGGTCGTCCTTACAGTATTGACATCCCTGTTCACGCAAACCGCTGGAGCGAAGAGAATCCGGATGCATACTGGCCTCGTCTCGTAGGATACAACGCATCCAACGCCAACGGTATCCTTTCACAGCCTAATACACGCTACCTCCAGAGTGCGGCATACCTCCGCTTGAAGAACCTCACCATTGATTACACCTTCCCTAAGAAGGTCGTAGATGCTATGAGACTCCAGGGACTCAAGGTCTATGTCACAGGAGAAAACCTCCTTACCTGGACACCTATGCGCAAATATGCAGTCAACTATGACCCTGAGAATATCTACGCCGGTGACGGTGACTTCCTCAACACTAAGGGAAGCGACGGTTCAGGTGATGGCGAAGGCTATCCTGTAATGAGAACATTTACAATCGGTTTGAGCATAACATTCTAATTATCAAGACAATGAAAAAGACAATAATATTGCTGGCCGGCGCGTTGATTCTGGCTTCCTGCTCCGATTTCCTCACAAGGACTCCGGAAGCCTCATTCAACTCCGAGACCTATTTCAAGAATGAAGGCTCCCTCAAGACTTATATCAACGGATTCGTACAGAAATACACACCGTCTGCCCTTGATGTCTGCACCGGTGACGCATATTCGGATATCTGCGTGACTCCGCAGTCAACCGGCTTCCTCACAGATTATTGGGATGAGGACAAACAGACCGGATGGAGCAGCAGCAACTGGAATATGCTGTATAATGTGAACTGGTTTCTTGCGAATTTCCGCCAGACTCCTGGAGTCAGCGAGGAAGTCCTGAACCATTATGAGGCTACTGCACGTTTCTGGAGGGCTTATTTCTATTATGAGAAAGTTAGGACTTTCGGAGATGTTCCTTGGTATGACACACCTATTGATGCTGATGATGAAGAGGCTCTCTACAAAGGACGCGACAGCCGTGACTTTGTGATGACAAAAGTTCTCGAGGACCTCAATTTCGCCTGCGAGCATCTTTATGCCACTTCAGAGTGGACCGGAGGTGCCCAGATTAATAAGTATATCGCACTTGCATTCAAATCAAGGGTATGCCTCTTTGAGGGGACCTACAGGAAATATCATTCTGTGAATCCTTCAACCCAGCAGCCTTGGGAGGATGCTTCCCTCCAGGGCAAGTTCATCGACGAATGTATCTCTGCCTGCGAGCAGCTGATAGACTCGAAGGCCTTCAGCATCTACAACAATGGCAACTATAAGTCACAATACCGCGAACTTTTCACAAAGGAAGCTGTGAACCGTACTGAGGTAATCTGGGCACGTGAATACAGCTCCGCTCTCAATATCGGACACGAGGTGACCTGGAGATTCGCCGCCGGCGGTTATGGCGGAAGCTACTCAGGCAGCCACGATTTTGTGAGGATGTTCCTGAATCTCGACGGTTCACGCCACGAGGCTGAAGTAGAGGACTTTGTAACAGAGATGACAGGAAGGGACTACAGGCTTACCCAGATTTTTATGGGACCGGACTATACCAAGACCAAGGGTGGCGTTCCTAATGTCAAGACTGCGCCTAACTTCGCAGTTACCAGGACCGGCTATCACGTATGCAAATTTACTCTTGACGACACTGCTTACGAAGCATCTGCTACAGCAACCAACGCTATGCCGATTCTACGTTATGCGGAAGTCCTCTTGAACTATGCCGAGGCTAAATGGGAGAAGGGACAGTTCACCCAGGCCATCTGGGAGCAGACTATCAAGCCGATTCGCGAGAGGGCCGGTGTCAAGGGAGAAATGCCTTCCACTGTGGATCCATTCCTTGCAGAGTATTATGGAATCAACGATATTGCAGCGCTTGAAATCCGCAGGGAACGCGCCATCGAACTCTATATGGAGGATTTGAGGACGGACGACCTCGCACGCTGGCATAAGGGAGACCTTCTTACACGTGACTGGTATGGAATCTATATTCCTGCAGCAGAT
>JBJEBO010000490.1:0-6226 GCA_051870155.1 Candidatus Cryptobacteroides sp. | reverse complement strand
TAAATGGAGAGGAATGATCCAGGACATAATGCCGGGAACTGAAGAAAAGTTGATGGAAGGTCCTACAGGAGCATACGTCGGAATCGACCCGACAGCAGACTCCCTCCATATAGGTCATCTCGTCAGTGTGATGATTCTCAAGCATTTCCAGAATTGCGGACATAAACCTTTCGCCCTCATCGGGGGTGCAACGGGAATGATTGGAGACCCTTCTATGAAATCCCAGGAGAGAAACCTGCTCGACGAAGAGACCCTTGCGCACAATGTAGCCTGCATCAGGAAGCAGCTTGCCAAATTCCTTGATTTCGATTCAGATGCTCCGAACAGGGCTGAACTCGTAAACAACTATGACTGGATGAAAGACTATTCCTTCCTTGCATTCACACGCGACATAGGAAAGCACATCACAGTCAACTATATGATGGCAAAGGACTCCGTAAAGAAGAGGCTTTCAAATGAGTCGCGCGAAGGAATGTCCTTCACTGAGTTCACATACCAGCTTCTTCAGGGATACGATTTCCTCTATCTCTATGAGCACAGGGGCTGCGTTCTCCAGATGGGAGGAGCAGACCAATGGGGAAACATCACCACCGGATCCGAACTCATCCGCAGGATTCTCGGGAAAGAGGCTTTTGCCCTCACCTGCCCTCTGATTACAAAAGCAGATGGCGGAAAATTCGGCAAGACCGAAAAAGGAAATATCTGGCTTGACCCTGAGCGTACCTCACCATATCAGTTCTATCAGTTCTGGCTCAATGTATCGGACGAAGATGCAGCCAAATACATCAAGATTTTCACTATGCTGAGCAAAGAGGAAATCGAGACTGCTATGAAAGAACACGCAGAGGCACCTCATCTTAGGACTCTTCAGAAACTTCTCGCAAAAGAAATCACCGTAATGGTACACGGAGAAAAGGAATATGAGAATGCTGTGGCAGCATCACAGATGCTTTTCGGGAATGCGACTTCAGAGGCTCTAAAGAGCCTTGACGAAAGGACATTTTTGGCAGTGTTCGACGGAGTGCCAACCTTCGAAATCAGCGCAGACAAACTCCCTTGTGGCATCATAGACCTTCTTTCTGTGGAAACTTCCGTATTCCCTTCAAAGGGCGAATGTCGCAAAATGCTTCAGGGAGGCGGAGTGAGCATCAACAAGGAGAAGGTAACTGACATAAATGCTGTCATCACCACCGACAACCTCGTGGATGACAAATATATAGTGGCACAGAAAGGCAAGAAGAGCTATTTCATCATAAAAGTGAACTGATGGAGACAACTGAATCTACAAGACAATTGAAAGTCGCCAGGGAACTCCAGAAGGATATGGCGGAAATCATCAGGAGCAAGGGTATGGCAACCTTTGACGGCGCTCTTGTATCCGTCAGCGGAGTGAAAGTCAGTCCTGACCTCTCCGTTGCCAAGGTGTATGTCAGCATCTTCCCATCTGCAAAAGCGGAAGCAGTAATGGAACTCCTAAATGAGAATGTGAGAACCCTTCGCGGCGAATTGGGCAACAGAGTAGCAAAGCAACTCAGGATAGTACCGGAATTGACATTTTTCCTTGACAGTTCCCTCGATTATGTGGAGCATATAGAGGAACTTCTGAAAAAATAGACAACGGGGAACAGACCGTGAAATTTGAAGCATTCATAGCCGGAAGATACCTTGTCGCAAAGAAATCACACAATGTAATCAACATTATTTCTGCGATAAGCGCCACAGGTATGGCAATAGGTACTGCCGCCCTGATTATTATCCTTTCGGTCTATAATGGCTTTGACGACCTTGTAAGGTCTATGATGAGCAATGTCGAGCCGGATCTTGCCGTAAGCCCGTCCAAAGGGAAGGTGTTTATCCCTGAGGGGGAAGCATACGATTGGCTCTATAATTGTGAGAATGTCGCCACAATCTGCACCGTCCTTGAGGAAGAGGTGTTCATAAGTTACGAAGGACGCCAGGGAATAGCAAGGGTCAAAGGGGTGGATGAGATATATGAAGAAGAGACTCCGGTGCGTGAAACAATCCGTTCCGGAAGTTTCTCCCTTCACAGGGGCGATATAGCCCAATGCTGCTGCGGCTGCGGTCTTGCCGGTTCAATGGGCATAAATCCACGCTTTCTTTCGCCTGTTGAGATTTATTACCCACGTCGTACAGGGAATATCTCAATCTCCGATCCACTTTCTTCCTTGAATAGCATAAAAGTTTATCCATCAGGCACTTTTGCAATCAGTGCAGACATAGACAATGAACTGATGTTCATCCAGATAGAAAAAATGCGAGAGTTGCTTGCATACGAAGGCAATGAAGTTTCCACAGTGGAAATCCGCCTGAAAGACAATTCTCCCAAAGCAACTGCCGTCATAAAAAATGGACTTCAGGAGCGTCTCGGGGATGGATTCAAGGTGAAAGACAGATTTGAGCAGAACGAATCGCTATACAAAATGATGAAGTATGAAAAGGCAGCCATCTACCTGATTCTCATTTTTGTCATCATCATCGTGGCTTTCAATATTTTCAGCTGTCTATCAATGCTTGTCATAGAAAAACGCGATGACATCGGCACCCTTTCAGCCCTCGGAGCACCTGACGGGATGATAAAACGCATTTTCGTATTGGAAGGTTGGTTCATATCGCTATCCGGTCTGGTTGCCGGACTTGTGGCAGGAATCGCCTTCTCCTTGCTACAGCAAAAGTTCGGTTTTATTCCTATGCCGGGAAGTTTTGTCGTAAAATCCTATCCGATAATACTTTCCGTCAAAGACATCATCATTGCTTCAATCGGAGTGGCCGGAATCGGATATCTTATTTCTCTTCTTTCAGCAACGGCATTCCGTAAAGAACGGAATGAAAATTGAAGCCTGACACCCTACAATATGTAAAGAAATGGACAAAAGACTCTTCCTCATAGATGGACACGCTCTCATTTTCAAGATGTACTATGCCTTTCTGAGGCATCCCGTCTTCAATTCAAAGAGAGAGGATATGTCGATATTGTTCGGAGTAACGAAATATCTTCTTGAACTTGTCGAAAAAGAAAAGCCCACCCACCTTGCTGTGGCATTCGATCCTCCTTGTAAAACATTCAGGCACAAACTTTTTCCAGAATATAAAGGCACAAGGGAGGCCACTCCACAGGCAGTGATTGACTCACTTGAGCCTCTGATTGAGATTTGCAATGCCCTAAGGTTCCCGGTTTTGACCGTGAACGGATATGAAGCTGACGACGTAATTTGTACTGTAGCAAAAAAAGCCGAGGAATTAGGCTACACAACATATATGGTTACTCCGGACAAAGATTACGGTCAGGCTGTCACCGACAAGGTATTGCAATACAAGCCGGGCAAATCAGGAAGCGAGAACGAGATTCTCGGTCCAGCTGAAATCTGCGCAAAATATAAAATTGACCGTCCATCTCAAGTGATTGATTTGCTGACGATTTGCGGTGATGCTTCCGATAACGTGCCAGGCGTTAAGGGAGTTGGAGAAGTAGGTGCAGGAAAACTCATAGGCAAATACGGAACGGTGGAAAACATCTATGCCCATCTAGATGAGTTGACAGCAAAACAGCAGGAAGCATTCAGAAATGCTCAGGACCATATCGAATTGAGCAAAACCCTTGTTACGATTTGCACGGATGTGCCGGTAGAGGCAGATATGGACGCTATGGTCGTAGATTATAATTATGACCCCCATATTGCCGAACTGTTCGACCGTTATGAATTCAGTTCACTCAAAAAATATATCTCACATCTCGACACGGATTTACCTCAGAAAGAATCACAGTCGCTTGAAGTGGCTGTAAAGTCTGTCTCTGACATCGTGTCGGCAGCACGCAAGTCGAAGCGGTGTTCAATCATCAGCGATTTCTTTGGAGAGGGCATTTTCGCTCCTGTTGAAAGACTGACTGTAGGCGTGGAGCAGGAAGGTCAATTCTTCGTTGCTGAAGGCTCCGCAGCAGATTTCGCGGAAATACTCGCGGACGCAGGAGTGGAAAAGACGGGATACGATTTGAAGAAACTTTGCAATGCACTTTCATCACAAGGAATCAAGTTTAATGGAAGGCTGCTTGATATAGAGTTGATGCACTATCTTGTCAATCCGGAGTCCAGCCACAAGATGGAAATTCTGGCAAAAGGTTATTTGGACATTGTCCTTGAAGATGAGCAGAAAAAGGAAGCCAAGACTCTGTCGCTTTTTGATGAACCTGAGGAGGAGAAACCCCAAAGGGATTGCAGAAAAGAGACGGCTATATGCCTTATGCTCTGCGATGCGGTATGGAAGGAGCTACAGTCTCTTGAAATGGAGAAACTGTATGATACGATGGAGGAGCCGCTCATCCGGGTGCTATCTAAAATGGAGTGCTGCGGGGTTAAGCTGGACCTTATGCAACTGCGCAACTATGCGGCGGCCCTGAACAAGGAATTGGAAGAAAGAAGGGACCGCATCAGGGAAATGGCGGGCGAACCGGACCTGAACATCCTTTCTACCAAACAAATCGGAACACTTCTATTCGAAAAGTTGAAACTTGATCCGAAAGCAAAGGCCAAGACGGGGGTCAGATATAGTTATTCTACTGATGAAGAGACGCTTACTGCCTTGTCGCACAAACATCCAATAATAGACGAAATTCTCGAATACAGGGCAGTTAAAAAATTGCTGTCCACATATATAGAGCCTTTCCCGGAGTTGGTTTCGCAGCGGACTGGCAAGATTCACACCACCTTCAATCAGGCTCTCACTGCGACAGGACGTCTCAGTTCATCAAAGCCTAATCTCCAGAACATCCCGATCAGGACAGAGAGAGGCAAAGAAATCAGAAAAGCCTTTATTCCAAGTACTCCTGACGGAGTAATCTTGTCTGCGGACTATTCACAGATAGAACTCAGGATAATGGCTCATTTGAGTTGTGACAAGCATCTTACTGAAGCATTCCGACAGGGACTGGACGTCCACGCAATCACTGCAGCCAAAATATTCGGAATCAGCCCGGAAGAGGTCACCGGGGATCAAAGAAGAATCGCCAAGACAGCCAATTTCGGGATAATGTACGGAATATCTGCATTTGGCTTGTCCCAGAGGCTGAAAATATCAAGAGCGGAAGCGAAGAAAATCATCGATGATTATTTTGCCAATTTCCCTTCAATTTCATCCTTTATTAACGACACCCTTGCAGCCGTAAGGGAAACAGGCTATGCCGAAACCCTTTTCGGCAGAAGGCGCTATCTTCCGGACATCAATTCCAAAAATGGAACTGTGCGGTCCCTTGCTGAAAGGAATGCCATCAACGCCCCTATCCAAGGTACCTGTGCAGACATAATCAAAATGGCTATGGTTGAGATAGACAAGGCAATTGAAGGAGCTGGAATGAAAAGTAAAATGGTGCTGCAGATACACGACGAGCTTGTGTTTGACACAGTTCCTGAGGAGGTGGATGCTCTGAAGTCTATCGTGACGGAGAAGATGGAGAATGTGATAAAATTGTCGATACCTTTAACAGTTGAATGCAATTATGGAAAAAACTGGCTCGAAGCTCACTGATTTGACAGATCTTGAGTTGGTGAGACTTGCAATCAGCGGCAACCAACTTGCCTATGTGATGCTCTACAACAGGTATTACGCAGGTGTCAAAAGCCATATCGCAAGATATGTCCTCCAGAAAGAGGACATAGAGGATATCAGTGCGGAAAGTTTCCTGAAGGCATTTTCACAGATTGCCACATATAATCCGGAATACAAATTTTCCACCTGGCTGTTCAGGATTGCCAGAAACACGGCGTTCGACCATATCAGCAAGAAAAACAGGGAGAAAAGCAATATCCCCACAACATCAATTTACGAGGATTTTGCAGAAGTTAGCGGGCTGCTGTCCCAAGCCCATAATCCGGAGGAAGCAATCATCAACCGTCAGGAATATGACAAATGGCTTGCAAACATCGAAAAGCTCAAGGACGACTACAAGATTGTGGCCAAGATGAACCTCATCGACAACTTCGGCTACAAAGAAATCTCAGACGAACTCGGCATACCTATAAACACCGTGAAGACCAGAATCAGAAGGGCTAAGGCGCTCCTGATGAAAATGATGGACATATCGGATGAATTGGCTTAAATTATGGATTTTATTGATTTTGAAAAGATTATCAAGGATTGTTTTCCTTTCGTCACTTCTGTTCAGACAGACAGGTTCCGTGCAATGGAAGAGATTTACCGCGACTGGAATTCCAAG
>JBJEBO010000489.1:0-6228 GCA_051870155.1 Candidatus Cryptobacteroides sp. | reverse complement strand
ATACGATTAAGTCATGTTTTTTTAAATCATTAAGCTTATCACAATTTCCAAAAACTCTTTCAACATTAAGTTTATTAGAAAAATAATTTGTAAAATTATTATACATTTCACAATCAATTCTAGCTAAATTTTCAATAAAAATAGAGGAACTTCTTTCGATTCCTGAAATTGAAGGAGAGGAGGAGCAATATCGAGCTATGGAAAATATATCCCTTGTTTTGAAGAACAATACAGACTATCCATTAGCTTACCTTGATACTGATTCTTTTGCGAATCTGGTTTCAGATTATTTTTCCTCTTCAATAATTGAGTCTTCTGAAATTTCTATAAAATATGAGGGATATATTGAGAGAGAGAGAAGGATTGCTGATAAGATTTTGCGTCTTGAGAAACTTTCTATTCCTGAGGGGTTCGACTATGATAGAATAGAAAGCCTGTCTATAGAATGTAGGCAGAAATTGAAAAAATATTCGCCTAAAACCATAGCCCAGGCTTCAAGGATTTCTGGAGTATCTCCAGCAGATATATCTGTTTTACTTGTCTATTTCGGAAGATAAGAAATATTGAAAAAAAAGTTCCACGTGGAACATTATAATTTCTTCAAAGCACATTTAATGATGGTCTCCAAAGTTGCGGAAGGATTCTCTTTTAAGACTGCGGAGACCGCTTTTGTAACATTTGCTTTGGTGAAACCAAGCATAACCAAGGCTGTGACTGCTTCGTCCACAGTGCTGTTGTCAACCTGGTTGAAGAGTACTTTATTGTCAGATCCTGCTCCTTTCACAACTTTGTCTTTCAGTTCCAGAATAAGCCTTTGTGCGCTCTTTAGACCAATTCCTTTAATGCTTTTTATTTTGTTGATGTCTTCAGCTATTATTGCATTCCTGATTTCATCGGAAGTAAGGGAGGATAGCATCATTCTTGCTGTTGCTGCTCCGATTCCAGATACTCCAATAAGAAGTCTGAAAAGTTCTCTTTCGTCCTTTGTGGCAAAACCATAATACAATTCTTCGTCCTCTCTGAGATAATGGTGTATATAGATTTTAGCCTCTTTTTGATGTTCAAGTGCTGAGAATGTCTGAAGGGAAATCAGAATATTATAGCCGATTCCGTAGGTTTCAATCACTATGTTTGCCGGGCTTAATTCCGTCAGGGATCCTTTGATGTAGTCTATCATTTCCTTGTAATTTTTAGGTAAAAAACATCCTCAAAAATACCGAATAAAATTTACAATGAAAAAATAAAATAGATTCTTATAATAAATTCCGTTTTTTATGTATAAAACCGAACATTAAAATTGCTAAATTTGCAGTTTGCTTCAAGAAGGAATATATATGACTGTAGAGGAAATAAGGAAGATGTTCCCGGCTTTGGGACGCGAAGTTTATGGTAAAAAACTTGTCTATTTTGACAATGCTGCAACTTCGCAGAGAACTCAGGATGTCATAGACAAATGGAACGATATTTCGCTTCATTCAAATGCCAACATCCACAGGGCTGTACATAAAATGGCTGAAGAGGCTACGGATTCATACGAGCAGGCCCGTGACGATGTAAGAGCATTTATAAATGCTGGAAGCAGGGAAGAGATTGTTTTTACATCTGGAACAACTGCTTCAATCAATCTTGTGGCTTTCTGTTTTGGAGAGGCATTTGTGAAGGAAGGCGACGAAATCATTGTTTCAGAAGCTGAGCATCATTCAAACATAGTTCCCTGGCAGTTGATGTGTCTGAGAAAAAAGGCTGTTCTCAAAACTATTCCTGTTTCTGATGAGGGGATTTTGGATCTGTCTGCTTTGAAGAATCTGCTTTGCGAAAAGACCAGGATTGTTGCTGTAACACATATTTCCAATGTTCTTGGTATTATAAATCCTGTGAAAGTAATCACAGAGATTTGTCATTCCAAAGGAGTACCAGTGTTAATTGACGGAGCCCAGGGAATTGTTCACGAAAAGGTGGATGTACAGGAAATCGGATGCGATTTCTATGCATTTTCAGGACATAAGATGTATGCCGCAACTGGAACTGGAGTGTTGTATGGGAAAAAGGAATATCTTGAAAAGATGCCTCCTTATATGGGTGGGGGAGAGATGGTTGGAACTGTCCGTTTCAGCGGGACCACCTTTGCACCGCTTCCAATGAAGTATGAGGCAGGAACGCAGAATTTTGCTTCATCACCTACTCTAAAACAAGCTGTAGAATTTATTCAATTAATTGATAATAAGGAAATTAAACAATATGAATTGAATGTGAGGAATTATTTGTGGGATGAACTTCTTAAAAGGAAGGATGTGAAAATTTTTGGTAATCCAACCGATCGTTCTGTAAAGATTCCGCTCTTTTCAATAGCTATTGAGGGAGTTCATCACGAAGACCTTGCATTGATTCTTGATAAAATGGGGATTGCGGTGCGGTCAGGACAGATGTGTGCCGAGCCAATAATGGACAGGTTTGGTGTGACAGGAATGCTCAGGATTTCTCTTGCTCCATATAACACTATGGAAGAAGCTGAGTATTTCGTCAAGAGTCTTGACAAAGCCGTTTCTATGTTAAAGTAAATTTATATGGATCTTAAAGAGGTAGAAAATCAGATTGTAGATGAGTTTTCTATGTTTGATGAATGGCTTGATAAATATGAGTATCTCATTGAATTGGGCAAGTCACTTTCTGAATATCCTGAGGATAAGAAAACTGATGATCATTTGATAAAAGGTTGTCAATCAAGAGTTTGGTTGGATTATAAAGTTGAAGGTGGAAAGATAATATTTTCTGCCGACAGCGATGCTATAATAACTAAGGGAATAATTTCTCTGTTGATTAAGATTTATTCAGGAAGGACTGCTTCAGAAATTTTGTCTTCGGATTTTTCTGTCGTAGAGAAGATAGGTCTCAAGGAGAATCTGTCTCCTACCAGGGCTAATGGTCTTGTATCTATGATTGCTCGCATCAGACAGATTGCTTCTGAGAATATTAGTTAATTTTTAGATCTCTCCACGCGCTTCGCTTGGTCGAGATGACAAGAATTAGCTTGGTCGAGATGACAAGGAATGCTTGGTCGAGATAATAAGGAAAATAATGAAATGATAAAAAGATTGGATATAATGAGTTTGGAAAGAGATATAATTATGGCATTGAGGCAGGTATATGACCCGGAAATACCTGTCAATGTATATGATCTCGGTCTCATTTATGAACTGAAGGTGAATGAGGAACACGAGGTTTATATACAAATGACCCTGACAGCTCCAAATTGTCCTATGGCTGATTATGTCGTGGAACAGGTTAAGAATGCTGTAGATGATGTTCCTGGCGTTGTAAAAGCTACTGTTGACCTGGTTTTTGAGCCTGTATGGGATAAGAGCAGGATGTCGGAGGAAGCTCTCGTGGAATTGGGTCTTGACGAAGATTTTTAGTATGGAAAATGGAACTGTATCTTTCCATAGGTTCTGATTCTGGAGATAGAGAAAGGAATTTGAGAGCAGCCGTTGCCGCACTTGATTCTATTTTCGGAACTGAAGGTAAGGTGTTATCGGATATTATTGAGACTGAACCCTGGGGTTTTGAGAGCAGTACAAAGTTTCTAAATGCCGCTGTTAAATACGATGTGGACGTTCCCCGTGGAACTTCTCCGGAAGATAAAGCAATGGAAATTTTAGATGAAATTCAGTCTATTGAGGAAAGTCTCGGTAGGAAGAAGCACGAATCAATGTATGATCCGGACGGAAAAAGGATATATTTTTCGAGGACGATAGACATAGATATCATTTTCTTTGGAAATATATTTATGAATACAGAAAGGCTGAAAATTCCGCATCCTTTGGCGGAAAATAGGGATTTTGTTATGATTCCAATAGGTCAGATAGCTTCCGATTCACTCATAGAGGATTTTCCGTGGGTCAAACCATATCTTCCTTTCCCTATTAAATGAATTTTTTATATTTTTGCGAAATTTTAAATTATAACGGTTTATGACACAAGATGAACTTTTCAAGATTCTTGTAGCGCATTGCAAGGAATATGGATTCATTTTCCCGTCCAGTGAGATTTATGACGGACTTGCAGCGGTATATGACTACGGTCAGATGGGAGTAGAACTCAAAAACAATATCAAAAGATATTGGTGGGAAGCAATGACACGTCTCAATGAGAATATTGTCGGAATCGATTCCTGTATATTTATGCACCCTAAGATTTGGGAGGCTTCAGGTCACGTCGGAGCTTTCAACGATCCTTTGATTGACAACAAAGACTCAAAGAAAAGATATAGGGCTGATGTTCTTATAGAGGATTATATCGCCAAACTTGAGGAGAAGGTAAATAAGGAGGTCGAAAAGGGAAGAAAGAAATTCGGAGAATCTTTCGATGAGGCTAAATTCAGGGAGACAAATCCTAATTGTCTTCGTAATTTGAATAAAATCAATGAGGTACGCAAAAGAATGGCCGATGCCCTCAATGCAAACGACCTTGCAGAACTCCGTCAAATTATCATAGACTGTGAGATAGCTTGTCCTATCTCCGGAACAAAGAACTGGACTGACGTACGCCAATTCAACCTTATGTTCAGCACCCAGCTCGGAAGCACTTCAGAGGATGCAAACGTCATCTATCTCCGTCCTGAGACTGCACAGGGTATTTTCGTGAATTATCTCAATGTCCAGAAAACAGGACGTATGAAACTTCCTTTCGGTATCGCCCAGATTGGAAAGGCTTTCAGAAACGAGATTGTGGCAAGACAGTTCATTTTCAGAATGAGGGAGTTTGAGCAGATGGAGATGCAATTCTTCATCAAGCCTGGAACAGAACTCGACTGGTTTGCAAAATGGAAACAGAATCGTCTTGCTTGGCATAACGCCCTCGGAATGGGAACTGAAAATTATCGTTTCCACGACCACGAGAAACTCGCACACTATGCAAATGCCGCAACCGACATCGAATTCAATTTCCCATTTGGATTCAAGGAGCTTGAGGGAATCCACTCAAGGACTGATTTTGACCTCGGAAACCACCAGAAATTCTCCGGAAAGAAGATTCAGTATTTCGATCCTGAAAGCGGAGAGAGTTTCGTTCCTTATGTCATTGAGACTTCAATCGGAGTTGATCGTATGGTTCTTGCCGTCCTCTCTCACTCATACAAGGAGGAACAGCTTGAAAACGGTGAATCAAGGGTTGTCCTGAGTATTCCTGCACCTCTTGCACCAGTGAAGGTGGCGGTGCTTCCTCTCCTCAAGAAAGACGGTCTTCCTGAGCTCGCACAGACGATAATGGATGAACTCAAATATGATTTCAATTGCCAGTATGACGAGAAGGACAGCATAGGAAAGAGATATCGTCGCCAGGATGCAATCGGAACACCTTTCTGCGTCACTGTTGACCACGATTCTCTCAATGACCATTGCGTTACCCTCAGAGATCGTGACACAATGCAGCAGGAGAGAGTTAAAATCGAGGATCTCCCTGCAATAGTTGCTTCAAAGACAAGCTTGAGCAACCTGCTTAGGAAATTAAAATAACAACTTAATTAATGGGTAAAATGAAAAGATTTGCATTGATTTTTGCAGCTTTTGCTGCTATGTTTCTTTCTGTGACCGCTTGCGGTTCACTCGCAGGTTCCACATCCACTTCCGCTGCATATACAAACGGACAGACTACAGGAACTGCTTTGAAAGCAATTTATACCCAATACAAGGCCGATGGAAATAAACTTAATATGAGCAATGTAAGCAATTTGCTCAATCTTGCAACCCTCGCAAACAGCCTTCAGGGACTGAAAGGTCAGGCAAGCGGAACGGCTTTCTATACTGATTTTGCAAAGGGATTGGTTGCCGGTTCAACCAATTTGGTAAACACCAACAACACTTCCAGCGTGATGAACGGTCTTGCCAATCTGACAAATCTTGACCTGTCTTCTCTCGCAGGTCTTGCCGGATCAGCTTCTTCAAGCGAAACTGTATCTAAGGGTGTTGAGACTGTCAAGAATGCCGGAGAAATTGCTTCTTCTGTAAGTAATATACTGAATCTCTTTAAGTAAAAAGACTTAATATTGATTACCACCGATGGCTTCAATGGTTTTGCCGTCGGTGGTTTTTATTTCAGCAAAATCCATATCCAAAACGTCTTCATTTACGAGTTGTCTTCTTTGGATGAAGAAACTGAAATCATATAATTTCAGATAGTATTTAGGCTCGTATTTAACTATTTCTTCTTTGAGGGAATTCCTCTTGGTGATTA
>JBJEBO010000488.1:0-6240 GCA_051870155.1 Candidatus Cryptobacteroides sp. | reverse complement strand
ATGATGTCTCCTTCATAATTTTTATCAGGAAAGATGGTGTGCCGGTTTCAAACCAATATTCTCTGAACTTCAGGGATTCGAATGTATTCAGCACACTGAAAGGATTATAAATACCGTCAGAGTCCTCACAAAAATGATAACCATCATACATCTGGGCCAGTTGTATGGATGTTTCATCTTTAGTCAAACCGTTTGCTTCAGCCAACTCATCGATGCTTTCACCGAAATATTTATCAATATCTTCTTTGCCAATACCGCAGATCCCTGCGAATCTGGAATCCATTGATATGTCCTTCAAGTTGTTGAGACCACTGAATATGCTCAGTTTCCCTATTTTTGTGACACCTGTGAGAAAACCGAATCTGATGTATTCATCTTTGGTCTTCATCACACTGTAAAACCCTTGAAGTTTTTTGCGGAACATATCGGAGAGTGAATCATTCCCGAGATTGTCAACAATGGGCTTATCATATTCGTCAATAAGAATCACCGCCGGATGTCCTGTTTTGTTGTAGGCGGCTTCTATCACTTGCTGAAAGCGGATATCAACGGACTCGGATAATTTAACGGCTTCGAACCTGTTTTCAAGAGCAGTAAGTTGAGCATCAAGATATTGATTCAAATCTTCGACTGAAGTATAGGATTTTCCTGTCAGATCGAATCTCAATACAGGATATTGAATCCAATTCTTCTCCAGGCCGGCAACGGCAAGTCCCTCAAAAAGTTCTTTCTTTCCACTGAAATACGCTTCCATTGTTGAGACCAGAAGGCTTTTGCCGAAACGACGCGGACGGCTCAAAAAATAATAGCCTCCCTTTTGCGCCATTTGGAAAATATAATCTGTCTTATCCACATAAACATAACCGTCTTTGCGGATTTTTTCAAAATTCTGTATGCCTATCGGGTACAACATAACTTATCCGTTTTCAGTAATGGGCAAATATAGTAAAAGTCCATCGCAGAGGCAAAATAAATATGACTTACATAAATCAGTTTCCATTTGTAAGAAATATTCTTAACTTTGTCAAATAAATAATTTAAGTATTTGATATGGCACGAACGGTTACTGTCTCATTGGGACAACATTACGAAGAATTCATCCAGGCAAATATCGCAGGAGGTCGATATAACAACGCAAGCGAAGTTATACGCGCCGCTCTGCGTCGTCTTGAGGAAGACGAGGCACGTCTTACGGCACTTCGCAGTGCAATTGATGAAGGTGATTCAAGTGAGGATGTCGTAGATTTTGACGAAGAAACATTTATTGAGGAGTTGAGAGCAGGGTGGAGGAAGAATAATGGATGAATATACATTGTCAAAACGGGCAAGAAAAGACCTTCTCGAAATAGGTGAATATACCAAAACAAAGTGGTCGGAAGAGCAGGCAGTAAAATATCTTAGAATGTTGTTTGCTCAATTCCGTCAGATATGCAGACAACCCCGGATAGGTTGTAAATATGATCATGTCCGTCTGGGCTTGTGGACATTTCATAGCGGCAAACACTTGATATTCTATCGAGTTCTGTCAAAAGACAAAATCAGGATTGTACGCATACTTCATGAACGCATGGATTTTCAGCGGCATCTATAGCATTTAAGCCGGAGAGAACTTTCGAAATCATCTCTCTTAGTTTCCAAATTTTCAAGTGTTGTTTTCTATCTTTTTAACACTTTTTCGGCTTTGTTCTATGCTGTCCTATAAGTGCTCCAATTATACTCCTAAACGGACTATTATAGTTACTCAAGTTTCGCACTTGCGAAACTACCGATTTTAGAGGCCGTTAGGCCGTGGGAAAGTCCTTTCCCCGGGGGAAAGGATTTAGGATAGGGTCTTCGATATATGGTTTTGTGCGGTGGGAAAAAAGTTTCGCAAACTGCACAACCCTCGAATATCCAATTAATTATCATTTGCGAAACTTGAGAATACGATGAAACGAATCATCATAACAATCTCATTCTTGGCGGCAGCTGTTTTTCAGGCTGCCGCTCAAGATATAGGAGGGCTGTTCGATGAATTTGCCCAAAAAGCAGATAAGGAATATGCTGATTTTATGGATGAGGCCAACAACACGTTTGCTGACCTTATTAAAGACAGTTGGAAAACATTCAATATTTTGGCTGGAATCGATCCTCCGGCAAAACCCAAACCCCATATCCCGCCTGTCGCCCCTGCCGATACTGTTCCTGAATCAGTAGAACTTCCTAAGCCTCAGACTCCTGCGCCAACAGACCATCCGACACAACCTGAATTGAAACCAATTGAAGACTCCCCTACTCCAGCACCGATATTTCCGCCAGAGAATACCGATTTATTCAAATGCAGTTTTTATGGGGTTGCCACTCCTTTCAGGATTCCCAAAGATATTATTGAATATCGGATAAAGGGTAATTCAGAAAAAGACATATCTGATTTTTGGAAATTTATTGCATCAATTGACTATGATTCATTGATTGAACAGACCGCAGCTGTAAAAAGAAGGCTCGGGCTGGATGGATGGACTCTATATCAATGGATTAATATTATGAGCGATTTCGCCTTTGGCTCTGATGTCAACAAATCGGAAATTTTCAAGGTGTTTATGCTCAATCAACTCGGATTGGAGGCAAAGCTTGCCATAGCAGATGGTTCCATTACAACGATGGTGGCTTTCAAGGAGATGGTCTATTCCAGAATGTTCTGTGAAATAAACAATACAAGATATTATCTTTATCCTGAACTGAAAAGCATCAAAGAATTATATTCTTATGATATCAGCTTCCCGGTTCAGACCACTCCGGTAAGCCTGGAAATATCATCTGCACTTAATCTCACGAATGAAGATGGTGCTTCCTCCGATGCAATCGCTACTGTCAATGCTGAATCCAAAGTATTCAATGACAGATTTGCTTTGCCTATAAACAAAAACATCATAAGCCTATATGCTGATTATCCTCAGGTGGATGTTGAGATTTATGCAAAAGCATTTGTTGATCCTTGTTTTGCAGAAGCCTTACTGTCTGCCATCAAGCCACATCTGGAGGGAAAGAATGAATTGGAACAAGTTAATGCATTGCTTTCATATCTGCATTATGACTTCGAGTATGCCACTGATGATGAACAGTTTGGATTTGAGAAACCGTTCTTTATGGAAGAGAATTATGTTTATCCAAAGAATGACTGCGAAGACAGGTCAATCCTGTTCTCATTCCTTGTGAGGAATCTGCTCGATCTGGATGTGGTGTTGCTTGACTATCCGGATCATATCGCCACCGCCATTTGTTTTTCAAATGATGTCCCTGGAGATTATTTTTATTGTGACGGAAAGAGATACACGGTATGCGATCCGACATATATCGGAGCCTGTGCCGGTATGACAATGGAAGGATATCAGACTCAAGAATTTAGTCACCTCCGATGGAGATGTTGTCGATGCGGAGTTGGAAGGTGCCGGCGGGGGCGTGGACATCAACGATTTCGCCGACCTTCCTGCCCATCAAGGCTGCACCGATAGGAGATTGGCTCGATAGTTTGCCTGCCTCCAGATTCATTTCCTGATGGCTGACTATGGTAAACGTCATTTTGGAATTGGTGGCAAGATTGGTGAACTCGACCTTGCTGAGAAGGGATACCCTGTCCTTCGGCAATGCGTTCCGGTCGATGACCCTTGAATATTGAAGCACCTTCTGAAGAAAACGAATCCTGCTGATGGCCTTAGCCTGAGCCCTCCTTGCAGCACGGTATTCGAAGTTTTCACTCAAATCCCCTTGCGCACGGGCTTCGGACAACTCTTCCTTTATCCTTGGATATTCCACGTTTATAAGATTGTCAAGTTCCGAAACAATCTCATCATATCGTTCCTGTGACAGATATTCCATAATGTTGTCTTCCTATAACTGTTGGCAAAGATAAGGACAAATTTCGATTCGTTTGGGATGATTTTTTTGTTTTATTGTACGGAAATATTATATTTGCACAAGTTTTAGTATGTAGGAACATATAACTATAATTAATAACAACATACCTATGCAAAGGTGGTTATTTTCAATATTATCTTTAATATTCTTTATTTGCAGTTGCAATAAAGACGTTACAAATAACGGGAACGACTCTGAAGATACCGATACAGTCATACAGATAAAAATCAAAACAGCAGAAAAAGGGGACAAGATTCCTGCGGAATTCTGCGGGCTCAGTGTGGAGACGGGCAGTCTGCGTAAAGGCAACGCCGGATTTAACAATTACGAAGGTTATTTTTTCAGTGAGGACAATACCCAGACAATCCGGATTTTTGAAACATTGGGAATCAAGCATCTCAGAGTGGGTGGCGGTTCTGTCGATGCAAACAAAATTGAGCCGGAATATGCAGATATAGACCATCTATTTGCATTTGCAAGAAAGGTCGGAGTAAAAGTCGTATATTCATTCAAACTCCTTAATGGAAGTAGTGCAAAGAATACGGAATTGGCACAATATATCCAGAATAAGTACTCGGATGTTCTGGATTGCTTCGCTATAGGAAATGAACCGGATTGGGATTCATACCATAAGACCGATCCTGAAATAAAAGATTACCCCACATATCGCGACAAATGGCTGAGATTCGCTAATGAAATCAGAGCAAGCGTGCCTGATGCAAAGTTCACCGGACCGAACACAGGTTCGAACTATCCTGTCACAGGTGCAAAAAACACTGATTACAATGGCAAGTCATGGACTGTCAATTTCGCTCAGGATTTGAAGTCAAAAGCTCTTTTGAAAATGGCGTCAACCCACAATTATGTGGGACAAGATGCCGTTGGACAACAGTTAACCCCCACCCAAATGGTGAATAAAATGCTGTCGAAAAATTGGATCAACAAGGAATATCCGGCTTTGTATCATTCCATTTCAAGACCAGTCATAGACTCCGGTTTTCCGTATCGTCTCGCGGAATCCAATAGTTTCAGCGGTGGATGCGAAGGGGGCAGCAATTGCTTTGCAACTGCTTTGTTTGCCTTGGATTATCTTCACTGGTGGGCTGAACATCAATGTGCAGGAGTGAACTTTCACAATAAACAATGGGTGTTGAATGCTCCTATTGGTATGAATCCGGAAACTGGTGATCTTTTCGTCAATCCTGTCGGCTATGGAATTGCGGCATTCAGTCAAGGAGGAAAAGGATTTGTACAGCCAATGGAAGTCATTAACAAGAATCAGATAAATGCCACTGCTTATGCAGTCAGAGATGGCAACACGGTATATGTCACCCTGATCAACAAAGAATACGGAAGTAAAGCAAAAGAATTGGTTGCTGATATTGACATTGACAATGAGACATCGACAGTGGAAACCTTGCTTTTGGAATCCCCGGAGCACGATCCACTATCCTTGAAAGCTACTTTGGGAGGAACTGAAATAAAAAGCACGGATAAATGGGAAGGAAAGTGGGAGAAAGCTGATGAAATGCGTTTCGTATGCAAACCAGCCTCTGCATTAATCATAAAAATCCAAATCATATAATTATTATGCACAAAAAATCCAATTTCATCAAAGCATTGTTGCTGATTATCATTCCATTTTTGGCAACGACATTAAGCGCTAACGCAGGAATAGTAAACACAGAAAAGTCATTTGTTATTCCTCTCAATGACAACTGGTTATTTGGAGGGGAATTCCAGGATTCATTCTATAATCCGGAATTTGACGATTCAGGCTTCAAGACTGTCACCATCCCTCACTGTGTCACAGGTCTGTCTTGGCAGAATTGGGATGTAAATTGCTGGCAATATGTCTATGGTTACAGGAAACATTTCTCTATGCCAACTCTTTCATCGGATCAGAGGGTAATCCTTCACTTTGACGGTGTAATGGTTGGAGCCACACCTTGTATCAATGGTCACAAACTCCCATTCCATCTTGGTGGTTACCTTCCATTCGAGTATGACATCACTCCTTACATCAAGCAAGAGAATGTCCTGACCGTAGCAGTTGATAGCCGTTGGAGCAATGTTCCTCCACAGGGTGCAAAAATGGGTCCGGCAAGAATCGACTATCTTGAACCTGGCGGAATACACAGAAGTGTAAGCCTGAAAGTTGTGCCTCAAACATATATTAAGGATGTATATTGCATTCCTTCTGATGTTCTTGAGAAAAGCAAGAGTCTTCAGGTAAAGACAACTCTTGATGCAGCAAAAGTATTGAAAGGTAATTACAAATTGGTCATCCGTCTTGAGGATGAGGGGAAATGCATTGCATCTGCAAGCCAGGATTTCAAGCCAAAG
>JBJEBO010000487.1:0-6244 GCA_051870155.1 Candidatus Cryptobacteroides sp. | reverse complement strand
AACCTGAAAGTCGCACAGCACGCTCCTCTTTTGAATTTCATTTCATCCCATCCGCTACTCATCTTCTCCGGGGTGGGAGAAAGCCAGAAATGATTGAACTCCAGAGGTTCCAGTTTATCTTTTCTGTAAACGATTGCCTGCGATTTGATTGAACCGCTGCCGTCCTCTGAATATGGACTGAAAACCAGCCAGCCGTAGTCCTCCACCATACCGGGAATTTCACGGAATATGGTGGTATCCACTTCTTCTGCTGCGAAAATATCCATCGCATTGTCTTTGATGGACTTTACAAGGCGGTCTTTCCTCACCGCCCATTCATACTCCTCCTTTCCCAAATCTGATCTCCATAGGTTATATGTGCCGATACGCAATTCCACTTCGGCTTTTTTCTTGCGAAGGCGCTGCGCGGCATCAGCTCCCGTCCAGGCAGATTGCGCGGCGAGAACCAGTATGCAAATCAAGGGAATCAAATATTTTCTTGTCATTTCTCTTATACTTTAACTGTGGTGTAGTTTGGTATTTCTGAATGCAAAGATATACATATTTTTGAAAGATACCACACTACACCACACTTAAATTTTGAAATTATTCTTCCCTTGACTGGAATTTTGTATTCAAGTAACTTATATTCAGTAAATTATATTATTTGTTAAATCTTGAAAAAACTTCAGAAAAATATTAGTTTATGAATTTTTAGAACGGATTCTGCGGATCCGCCCAGTCGTAGAAGGTCTTGTAGGCTCCGCGGCGAGGTGCTCCGGGAGCATCCGGATAGAAGCCGGTTCCATAGGCATAACCTGCTTCGGTGCTTTCCACCCTTTCCTTCAGAGGTGTGACTTCGGCTTTCAATTCTTCCGTTGCGTCCTCATATCTTACTGGTGAAGTAAAACGCGGATCTTCACGATAATTGTAAATTCTTCCGTCCCAGAAATATGCGTACTTGTCGTTCATCGCATAGCGGGATGCCTTCGGTGAAGGAGTGGTAGGCCATAGAGGATTGAAATGGATCAGCACCATTTCTTTTGGATTCGGCTCGGCATTGCAGAGTTCTGGATAGAGGCTGACTCCGTCAAGAGTCCATTCTTCAGGAATTTCCACTCCCATAATGTCAGCAAATGTAGGCAGGAAGTCGGTGAGGTCCACAAGATGTTCCACCTGACGCGGATTGACTTTGTCTCCCCAGCATATTATAAGAGGTACGTGGGTTCCGAAATAATTTGCTTCTCCCTTGCCGCCACGCTCCCTTCTTCCGTCCTGCTGCTTGGAAACGATGCGGGTGGAAGTGCCGTTGTCTGAGCAGAAAATGAATACAGTATTGTCCCACAGTCCCTTGTCTTTCAGATGGCGTACCATTTCTCCCACCTGTTTGTCCATATATGCGACCATTGCCCTGAAATTTGAAGTGTCTTGTGCCGCAGTGAACCTGCTGCCATAATCCAGATCCCATTCCTCGCAGTCCGGAGTAGTTACGTGAGGGGTATGTACAAGGGGCTCAGTATAATAAAGCAGGAAAGGTTGTCCTGCAGCTGCCTGCCTGTCGATATAATCGAATGCAAAATCCTGCATTGAATCAGGTCCGTAAAGGGCGAAGTCGTATGTCTTTCCGTTGATATCCCAAAGGCTGTTGGCATAGCGGTCGGTCTGTGTAGCGCTTCTTGTCTCTCTGTAAAGTTCCACCTGGCTGCAATAGGACTCGTCGAAGCCCATCCTCGAAATCATCTTCCTGTCCCTTCCGAGCTGCCATTTGCCGACAATGGCGCTGTTATATCCGGCCATTCCTGCAAGTTCCGCAAAATTGTGCTCATCGTCATTTATATATCCGAAAGCGGAATAGTTGCGGTCATTATATTGTCCTGTAAGAAGTTGAACTCGGCTTGGACTCGAAAGTGGCTGGGCATTCATATTCATATATTGGATGCCGATTCTTGCCAGAGAATCGATATTCGGAGTCAGATACTCGGCTCCACCGTAGCATCCGAAACATTCTACACCGATGTCATCAGCAAAAAAGAACACAATATTCGGTTTTGCCGCCTCCTGTGGATTGGTGCATCCGGCCACTGTTGCAGCGATGGTTCCTGCACCAGCTAAAAATCTAAAATTATTCCTTGTCATATTGTTATTGTTTTAGTGTTCCAGGAAGTTTCTTATCAGGCAGGATACCTGACTCTGAGCCGTAAAATTAAGAAAAAATCAAATCGGTGGTAAAATTTTTTTTAAGATTCCTATCTTTGTATTTTATGTTTTGCAATCTATAACTTGAATTGGGAGCCTACTTCCTATTCTCGTACGTGAAGCTTGTTAAATCTTATGAATAGAATTGTAATGAGGAAGTTTTTTCTGCTAGTTTTGACGCTGATTCCGCTTTTGAATGCAGTCGCATCAGAAAGGGAATCAGTATGGCCAAAAGGCAAAATGCCTGATTTTCAGGAGCATCAGATTGCTGCGATGACCGATGAAGCCAATTTGGATGGATTTAAGGCGGATAAACACAGGATGCCATATATAGAATGGTACGAGGCGCCGCAGAAGGAAAGAAGGAACGGAGGATGTATGGTATTGATTTCCGGAGGAGCATACGAATCTTGCTGTGATGTTGGACTTGTGAAAAAGTGGGAGGAGAAATTGACGGCTCTCGGATTCCAGTGTGTCAATTTCGTTTACAGGACTCCGCGTCCTACAGGTCTGCCGATTTATCAGACTGCCTGGGAGGATGGGCAGCGTGCTATAAGGCTCATAAGGAGCCAGGCAGCCAAGAGGGGCTTTGATCCGGAGAAGATAGGAACTATATCAATGTCTGCCGGGTCACATCTGGCGTTTCTTCTGGCAACTTCCTCTCAGACACCTGCTTATAATCCTGTTGATAAACTGGACGAACTGCCTTGCCACATCAATTGGGCGATTGTGAATGCCCCGGCATACGGAACCACAGACGGCGAAGCGGGCACACCCGCAACACGGCAGGGCTATGGTCCCGATGTTCATCTTAGCGATGTCTTCAAGTTTGATTCTAAGACTTGTCCGATGAGTCTGCACCACGGAGGAAATGATGTGTATGCGCCGGAAACCTCTACATTGGTATATAGGCAGTTACGCAGGATGGGGATTCCTGCCGAACTCCATCTGTATGCAGACAAGGGACACGGAGCCTATGGTTTTGACAGGGCGGTGGAGTTTATGCGCCAGATGGGGATTCTCGGACCTTTGGCGCCGGAAGAAGATATAATGGTCCGATTTGACAGCGATTCTTCGAGAGCCTTGTATGCAAAAGAGAATGTATGGAAGGAAGGAAAAATGCCGGACAAGCAGGAGAATCAGTGCGAGCCTTATATTGAATGGCATATCCCGGCTCATCTTTCGACACACGCAATCCAGATAATTTATTCCGGAGGGTCTTACGAACGCAACGATCCGGATGGATTTGAGGTAGCTCCTATACGCAGGTATCTCAATGACAAGGGAATGGCAGTAGTTACACTGAAATATCGCACACCAAGACCTCTTCCTGAGAGCGGTCTTGCGAAACATACCACCGCCTGGCAGGATCTCCAGCGTACTGTGAGGCTGGTAAGGAGTGAGGCCGGGAAATATGGACTCGACCCGGACAGAATCGGAATTATGGGTTCATCGGCCGGGGGGCATCTCACATTGATGGGTGCCGTTTCCTCCGCCCATAATTCATATTGGGGAACAGATGACATTGACAAGTTATCCTGTAATGTGCAGTGGGGTGTCGGAATATATCCGGCCTATGCTTTGAGCGACGGTCTTGATGCCACCAATACTGAAGGAGGAAATGAGGATTGGAATATATTGGCCCCAGAATTTTCATTCGATAAGAACACTGCTCCGATGCTGTTCATACACGGGGATGCAGATGGTTGGGCAGCAATGAATTCCGTGAAATGCTGGGAAAAGATGCGCTCTTTGGGAGTGCAATCCGAGCTTCATACTCTTGCTGGCAGGAAGCATTGTTTTATGCACTATAGCTCCCCTGGAACAGGAAGTTACACCTTCCTTGACCGTATATGGGAATTTCTTACAGCCAAAGGATTTATAAATGATAAATAATATTGATATGAGAAAAACAACATTGATTCTTGCCATTACGGCAATGTTTGCAATTCAGACCAATGCCCAGCAGCAGAGGGCGGGGGAGAGCAGTGGAGGAATATCTCCGGAAATGATGACAAGGATAAGGGGGTCATATAAGAACACTCCGGAGGATAAGGCGCTCAGGAACGCATTGGCTGGAACGGCTGTGAATGTCCTTGCAGTAAATTCCGAGAATGCCGCAATGATGGATACCCATTTTTCCCATAGGGTCAAGACAAAGGGGATCACCGACCAGAAATCGTCAGGCAGATGTTGGCTCTTCACCGGGCTCAATGTGCTTCGTGCCAAGATGATAGACAAATACGAACTTCCATCGATGGAGTTTTCACAGAATTATCTGTTTTTCTATGACCAACTTGAGAAGGCGAACCTTTTCCTTCAGGGCATTATCGACACAGCCCATCTTCCGGAAGATGACAGGATGGTAGATTGGCTTTTTTCCAATCCTATCGGTGACGGAGGTCAGTTTACAGGCGTATCGAATCTGATTGTGAAATATGGAGTGGTGCCATCGGAGGCAATGCCGGAAACCTATAGCAGCAACAATACTTCCCAGATGTCCTCTCTTTTGAAACTCAAACTCCGTGAAGATGGTCTGAGACTGCGTGACGCCTATTCGAAGGCGGTGTCTGGAGGTAAGGCAAAGAAAGGATCAAAGGAAGTGGCACTCGCAGGAATGGCAAAGATGAAGGAGGAATATCTTTCTGAAATCTATCGTTTCCTTGTGCTCTGTCTTGGAGAACCTCCTGTTGAATTTACCTGGACAAGATGCGACAAGGATGATAAAATCGTGAGTGTCAAGACATACACTCCAAAGTCATTCTATGACGAGTATCTTGGGGAAGACCTTGAGAACAATTACGTGATGATTATGAACGACCCTTGCCGCGAATATGGCAAAGTCTATGAAATAGATTACGACCGCCACGTCTATGATGGGCATAACTGGTTGTATATCAATCTTCCGGTTGAGAGAATCAAGGAGATTGCCATTGCTTCGATCAAAGACAATACCGCTATGTATTTCTCTTGTGATGTAGGAAAATTCTACAGCCGTTCCAAAGGAACTCTCGACCTGGATAATTACGACTTCGCCTCCCTGTCCGGATTCTCTTTTGGAATGGACAAGAGGGAGAGGGTGCAAACTCACGCGAGCGGATCTTCCCACGCGATGACCCTCATCGCGGTTGATGTCGATTCACAGACCGGGAAACCTGTAAAATGGATGGTGGAGAACAGCTGGGGACCTGCCTCCGGATACAAAGGATGTCTGATTATGACAGATGAATGGTTCGATGAATATATGTTCCGTCTTGTAGCTGAAAAGAAATATGTTCCGCAGGATGTGCTGGATATGCTGAAAACGGCACCTGAGAAGCTTCCGGCTTGGGATCCGATGTTCCTTCCGGAAGAATAATCGGCAGTTTCGCACTTGCAACACTTGAATAAGACTCTTTTGATAAATTTTGCTATCTTTGCGCCGCGAACGAAGATACATCAAACATTATACATTTATGGCAGTTAGTTATGAAAAGGCGGGCGTCAACCTTGAGGCTGGTTACGAGGTAGTCCGCAGAATCAAGTCACACGTCGCATCCACATCACGCAAGGGCGTGATGGGAAACATAGGGTCATTCGGAGGAATGTTCGATCTTTCGGCCCTCAATGTCAAGGAACCGGTTCTGGTCAGCGGAACCGACGGTGTCGGAACAAAACTAAAAATTGCATTTGCAATGGACAAACACGACACAATCGGCATCGATGCCGTGGCTATGTGCGTGAACGATGTCCTTGCACAGGGAGCGGAACCTTTGTTCTTCCTTGATTATGTGGCAGTGGGACATAATGAGCCGGCAAAAATCGAGGCTATTGTCTCAGGAGTTGCTGAAGGATGCCGTCAGGCAGGATGTGCACTTGTCGGTGGAGAGACTGCTGAAATGCCCGGAATGTATCAGGATGGCGAATATGACATAGCCGGATATACCACAGGAGTGGTGGAGAAATCCAAACTTATCGACGGTACAAAGGTCAAGGTAGGGGACGTTCTCGTGGGAATCGCTTCTTCAGGAGTTCATTCCAACGGATTCAGCCTCGTACGCAAAATCTTCTCTGACAACAATTTGGACCT
>JBJEBO010000486.1:0-6251 GCA_051870155.1 Candidatus Cryptobacteroides sp. | reverse complement strand
GTCCATCTCCGACCGCCTTCTCCGTCAGGCGGACTCCCTGAGGCTTGAATATGAATTTGAAAAGTCCATTGAATTTTGCGAGCGTGCCTTGGAATATTCAGACACCCTCAAGGCCCAGCAGATTGAAGACTTGATGCTCCTCAGTGAAAATGGACTGAATATGTCCGACTATGTCTGCTGTCCGACAGTCATTGCGCGACATCGTTTCAGCCTGAATGATTTTTTCCTTTATTATCCATTCAAGGATAAAAGTTGGCGCCAGTCACCCAATGTTCTTGACCCGTCCGGGGACCATCCGATTTCAAAGGCGGTCTATGTCGAAGACGGTGCGGAGGACATCTTCTTTTCCGCAAGAGACAAGGAAGGCTCGATGAACATATACAGGACCACATTCCAGGACTCCCTCTGGAGCGCCCCCGCTCTTTTGAACGAAAGCAACATCTCTTCCGAAGATGAGATTTTCCCTGTCCTTTCCGCCGACGGCACCAAATTGTGGTATGCTTCTTCCGGACTTTTCGGAATGGGCGGTTATGACATTTATGTAACCCGTTGGGACCCAAAGGCAAAGGATTGGACCGTCCCGGAGAATCTCGGTTTCCCGTTCTCTTCTCCTTACAACGATTATCTTTATATGGACACTCCTGACGGGAAATACAGCATTTTTGCATCGGACAGGGAGTCTCCGGCTGACAGTGTCGATGTCTATGTACTTGAATATGATGCGATGCCGCTGAGACGTCAGGCGGAGAGCCCGGAGGAATTGCGTTCTTTGGCACGCCTGGAACCTGTCAAAGATCCATCAAGGATGGATTACAGTTCCGGAGTGCAGGCGGACGAGGCAGGAAATGAGGATATCAAGAAATATATGGAGCAGATGGAGTTGGTGCGTGCGCTGAAAGATTCGATATATAATTGTACGGTAGCCCTTGATAATGAAAGGAATGCCTTCGCCTTGAGCGATGATGCCGAGGAAAGGGATGCAATGTCGCTTTCCATTTTGGGCAGGGAATTCCTGCTTCCAAGACTTCAGGATTCACTAAAGAAGCATACGGCCATCCTCCAGGATATCGAGATGCAATTCCTTTTCAGCGGCGTTGTGATAGACCCGGACAAGGTGAACCGTGCTGCAGACAGGGAAGTGGTAGGGGCGGATGACGGCTACACATTCAAGCAGATGGCTTACGGCCCTGCTTTGGATATGATGTTCGAGAAGGTGGAGCCGGAATTTGACTATTCTCTGAAAATTCTGCCGGAGGGCTGCTTCGCTGAGGATAACAACCTCCCGGCAGGCATAGTATATCAGATTCAAATCTTTACAGTTTCATCTAAGGCTAAAGTCCGTCAACTCAGGGGCTTGAGCCCTGTCTTTGAGCATAGGACTCCGACAGGAAAATATACCTATTGTGCAGGTTTGTTCCGCTCCTACAAAGATGTCCTTGATAACCTGAACAAGGTCAAAAAAGCCGGTTTCAAAACCGCCTTCATCGTCGCTTTCAAAGATGGTAAATCCATCCCTGTGAAACAGGCTCGTGCGGAAGAATAATTCTGGTGTATCTGTCCAAATTTTAGGGATATTCCTTAGTCGCAGAACTGTTTGATACGACCTTCCAACCAAGTTTTCAATGTGTTCCAGTCGTAGTATGGACCATTTTCTGATTCCAAACCTGGAATTGAGGTCTCTACTTCGTTCAAAAGGAGTTTCACAAGGATTTTTCCGCCTTTGTCGGATTTATAGAGCACCATCTGGAGATTTGAGGCCATAGGAATATAGTCCGAGGTCATCCAATATTTGTCTGCTGATGTAAGCGAGATGCATTTATCCATTCCCTTGATTCCAATCATCGCATAAAGTGGGCTTACAACCCAATCGTGGGTGAAGCGCAAATCTGCGGCAGTGTCAGAATCTCCCTCAAGTGCGGCATCGGCCTTATTGATGATATCCTGTACAAGTTCATCCGCCATCGCTACCCTTTTCTTTCCAAACTCCTTGCTGTTGGCGTGATCCCCGTAAAAGTCATAACAATCCAATCTGGCGAGGATACAGAGTTCCTGGTTTGTGCAAATAGCATTGAAAAACCTTTCCGGATCGAACATTTCTTTCCTTATTGGATATACCATCTCCCTGCGTTGCTTTTCAATCTCTCCGATTCCGGTATTCTTCATCAGATATTTTTTCGTGCAGTCATCGGAGCGGTAGGATATTTTCAGCGCACCGTCACAGGCGGCAAGAGACGTACTGACACCTTAACATTAATAAAAGTTATATAATGAGTTGAAATTTTTGTATATATTTGCAGAACTATGGGACTGATAATTACATTGATTCTTGCGGGACTGCTTCTCTTGTTTGCAGAAGTGGTCCTGATTCCAGGTGTCGGTGTGGCCGGCATCTTGGGGCTCGCTTCGCTAGTGGGCTCCTGCGTTTATGCCTTTATGGAAATCGGTCAGAGCGCCGGTGTCGTTGTAATCGTTGTGAACGTTCTTCTGCTTACTTTGATGACGGTATTTATGCTCAGGGCCAAGACCTGGAATCGTTTTGCCCTTGAGACCAACATCAATTCAAAGGCACAGCCTGACATCGACAGAAAAATCTCCGTCGGTGATGTCGGAAAGACTCTGTCACGTCTATCGCCGTCAGGAAAAGCTGTATTCGGAACTCTTTCTGTGGAGGTGAAGGCTCTTGAAGGGATGATCGACCCGGGAGTTGAAGTGGAGGTGATTCTCATAGAGGACAACAAGGTCTATGTCAAGCCTGTCCAAAATGACTTCTGATAGAACTTTGGTCAAAGCGACCCTTGTTTGTATGATTAATTATTAAACTGTATAAAATGGTATCGATGATTATTTGGATTGCGATTGCCATAGTAGGTCTCGTGATCCTTTTGTGGTTCTTCCCTGTGACATTGTGGTTCCAGGCACTTATTTCCGGAGTTCGGATTTCACTGATCCAGCTTGTGCTTATGCGTTGGAGAGGCGTATCTCCGAGCACCATCGTAATGGCTATGGTGACAGGAACCAAAGCCGGACTTAAACTATATGCGAATGAACTTGAAGCTCATTACCTTGCAAAAGGCAATGTTCCAAAGGTCGTTAATGCTCTGATTTCAGCTGACAAGGCTAACATTTCTCTTGATTTCAAGATGGCCGCTGCAATCGACCTAGCAGGACGAGACGTGTTCGAGGCAGTACAGATGTCAGTCAATCCAAAGGTTATCAACACACCTCCAGTGACGGCTGTTGCAAAGGACGGAATCCAGCTCATCGCCAAGGCAAGGGTGACGGTTCGCGCCAATATCAAGCAACTTGTTGGAGGTGCCGGTGAAGAGACCGTTCTCGCGAGAGTGGGTGAGGGAATTGTATCCAGTATCGGTTCTGCAGAAAGCCACAAACAGGTGCTTGAGAATCCGGACAGCATATCGAAGGTGGTTCTGAACAAAGGTCTTGATGCAGGAACAGCATTTGAAATCCTTTCGATTGACATCGCAGACATTGATATTGGAAAGAACATCGGTGCCGTCCTTCAGATGGACCAGGCTGAGGCAGACAAGAACATTGCCCAGGCACGTGCAGAAGAGCGCAGGGCAATGGCTGTGGCTCTCGAACAGGAAATGAAGGCAAAGGCCCAGGAAGCAAGGGCCAAAGTCATTGAGGCAGAAGCCCAGGTTCCTCTCGCAATGGCTGACGCATTCCGCAACGGCAATCTCGGTGTAATGGATTATTATAAGATGAAAAACATCCAAGCCGACACGGAAATGCGAGAAAATATTGCAAAACAATAATTATTTCGTATATTTGCAGTCCCGATTGACGGGAATCGGTCAGTTTCCGCCTGTGAAACAGTTTCTACGGTAAGCCACACCGTTTGAAACGACCCCTTCCTGAACATTGAGACAGCACTGGTGAGATGGGTGAGTGGCTGAAACCAGCAGTTTGCTAAACTGCCGTACGTATTTCGCGTACCGGGGGTTCGAATCCCCCTCTCACCGCAAACCAAAAACAGAATGTCGCGACAAGCTTGCTTGATCGCGACATTCTGTTTTTGGTTTGCAAAGCCCCGCCGCAGGCGGGGCGGGGATGTGCGAGGTGCTTTGCACCGAGCAAATCCCTGGTGAGATTTGCCTCCGCCGCAGGCGGGGCGGGGATGTGTGCCTTTGGCACAAATCCCCCGGTGAGAGGGGGATGATGTGCGAGGTGCTTTGCACCGAGCAAATCCCTGGTGAGAGGGGGATGTCGGAGCGCAGCGACGAAATCCCTCCCCCTCAGGGATGTCAAGCGCAGCGACGAAATCCCCCCCCCTCAGGGATGTCAAGCGCAGCGACCGACATCCGAACAATTTGGTGTAAAAAACAGGGCATTTTTGCACCAAATGCTTCATAAGCCCCATTTGGTGCAAAAATAGCCCAATATTTTCACCGTTTTTAAATAGCCAGTGACGGTGATTTTCGGTTTTGAGGATGGATGTGTTAGTGGAGCCGAAGATATCGGTCACTTGATATAGTCAGCAAATTTCAGTATTTTTACCTACGACAGAATAATCGTGAGATATGAGAAGAATGAACAATATTACCTGGATTTATGGTGCTGCGACTATTGTCATATTAGTAACCATCTTTTGTGTATGGATTATGTGCGGGAAAAAGGCGGTAAGGAACCAAAAGACAGAAATCGTCATTGGAACTTATGGCGAATATCTATACAAGTATTCGTTTGATAATAAATCGAATGAGTTTTCATTTCTTTCCAAGGTGAAGGCTTCGAACCCATCCTATGCCATTGCTGTCAAGGACGAATGTGCCGGTCAGTGCAATCAAGATGGGAACAACATCTTGAATATTTATGCCGTCAGTGAAACCGGAAATGGGTCTGGAGTTTATTCATTTCACGGTAAGGGGGAATTCAAACTGACTGCAGACCTGCGTCAGTGTGGAGACGATCCGTGTTTTCTGATGCTATATGACAATGGATGTTATCTCTTCACGGCAGACTATAGCGGTGGTTCTATAAGTATATTTCCTATCATTGAGGGCGTCATAGGTGACCGGATAAATCAGATGAAGTTTTATGGATGTGGTCCTGTCAGCGGTCGTCAGGAATCGGCACACATTCATCAACTGAAAGCAGTGCCTGATATTGAAGGTGTTGAGAGTAATTGGATTATTGCATCTGATCTTGGAGCGGATGTCCTTAGGCTTATATCAATCAACCAAATAAGCCGTAAAGATGGAACGAAGGAAATTCAGCCTTGTCATATAAAAGATATACCTTGCCCGGCAGGAAGTGGCCCGAGACATATGGAATTCAGCCAAAATGGAAAAATCCTATACTGCGTGACCGAACTTAGCGGAGAAGTTTTAGTGTATAATGTTTGTATGGATAATGGCTGTCCTGCTTTTGAACTCAAACAACGCATATTGGCGGACGAGGTCAATGCAGGAGGCAGTGCGGACATCCATCTTCACCCTTCAGGTAAATGGCTTTATACATCACATCGTCTTGATAATGATGGAATAGCCATATTCAGTATAAAAGAGGATGGTACTCTCGAAAAAATAGGATATAGCCGTACGGCGAAACATCCGAGAAACTTTATGGTTACGGATGATGGCAGATTTCTTATGGTTGCCTGCCGTGATGATAAACTCATCCAGGTGTTCTCCATTGGAAATGACGGTGGTTTGACCCTTCTGCCGCAAGTCCTTTGTTTCGACAGCGATATGCCGTCAAGCATCACAACTGTGAAAAATACCCCGTTGTAACCAATAAAACATCCCCTTGCCGTAATAGCATCGGCAAGGGGATGTTCAGATTGGTCGGACCGGATTACTCTGCCGGCTGCCATTTGCAGCGAACAGGAGATACAATTGCTCCGTCTTTTTTCAACTGAGCGAATGCCTTGTCCACTTCCTTGCGATCAAGCCCGGAGAGGGTTGCTACTTCACCTGCAGATACAGGCTTGCCTGCACTGCGCATTGTTTCAAGAACCTTTGCTGTTGTTTCCATAATGTGATAATTACTTAAAGTTTATATATGTCCTTAAACTATTCTTCATATACTACGGAATCTTCAAATAATATCCTGCATCACCTTTGGACATCTTTTCGGTCTATATTGATTTTCTCATCGGTCATTTTTTTCATATTCCACAAAGATAAACTTTTTTTGATTAAATTTGCTCGACATATAGATAATGACGGTTATGCTTTACCCTATTGGAATACAGAATTTTGAGAAACTCCGAAATGAAGGCTGTG
>JBJEBO010000485.1:0-6316 GCA_051870155.1 Candidatus Cryptobacteroides sp. | reverse complement strand
GGAAAGAAAGACGACAGGCGTATCTTCGTGATGATAAGCCACTTTCCTCTCGGCAAGGAGGCAAGACTCAACATCGCGCCCCTGATGATTGAGAAAGAGAAGGAGTATAATCCCGACGGACTCCCGTCATTCTTTATGGGAGATCTCAACACGAGGGAAGAAAGAGAGGAATCCGGAATCCTGAGAACCTGGTGGTCGGATGCATATCTAACCCTTGATCCAGATAAACGGACAGGTCCGTCTGGCACATTCAACAGTCACGACACAGGGAAAGATATGGAAAAAGCTCCCCGCATCGACTTCGTATATTTCAGAGGGGAAGGTATCACGCCTTTGCGATACAAATGCGATGACAGTAAATACAACGGTTTCTATCCGTCAGACCACTGTCCCGTCAGCGTAGATTTCAGAATTAACTACAATCAATAACCATCCATATTATGAACACTAACATCAAGAAACTATGCCTGATGCTTGTTTCTGTCATCTTGACGGGCATCAGTGCATCGGCGCAGAATTCCACTGCGATTTCAGGAGTGGTGACAGACGGCCAGTCCGGCCAACCCGTTGTGGGAGCCGTCGTAATGGCAAAAGGCACCGGAACTGCAGTCATAGTGGACGCGGAGGGACGCTATTCCATCAACGCCGACGGCGGGGATGTTCTCCTTTTCAGCTGTCTTGGCTACAATGACGCCGAAGTGAAAATCAACGGAAGAACTATTGTCAATGTAACACTCAAAGTTGACAGTCAATTACTTGAAGAATCTGTCGTTGTGGGTTACGGTACCCTCAAGAAATCACAGTTGGTCGGATCCGTGGAAAGCGTATCCGGAGAAGTCCTTGAAGACAGGTCCAACTCCAACATTACCCGTTCTCTCCAGGGACAGGTCGCAGGATTGAACATCATACAGGCTGACGGAAAGCCGACCCACGGCGGAAGCGTCTATATAAGGGGCGGGGCGACATCTTATGTCTCAAGAGGCTCTGCAGGAGGTTCAAAGCAGTCTTATTCAATCGGACAGGGCGGAGGCGCGCTCGTCCTGATTGATGGAGTTGAAGGAGAGATGTCATCTGTGAATCCTGATGACGTGGAAAGCATATCTGTATTGAAGGATGCTTCATCATCAGTCATTTACGGAGCAAGGGCGGCATACGGAGTAATCCTGATCACCACAAAGAACGCCAAGAACGACAAGGTGTCCGTCTCTTATAACGGTTCGGTATCACTCAATTCGAGGACAGTGAAATGGGAGGACAGGGTCGTGGATGACGGACTCACTTTTGTGGAGACCTATTATGAGCACTGGCTCGGACACGATGCCACCCCTACAGCGGAAGGAAAACTCCCAACCAAAATGAACATCTACCAGATTCCTACAGACTATCTTGAGCGCTATCGCGCACACGTAGCAAACGGCGACACTAACACATACGAGATTTGGAACAACCGCTATCTCTATTATTCCGACACAAACTATATCGGAATGATGTATAAAAGGAACAATGTGACCACTACACACAATCTCAGCGTCAACGGAAGTTCAGGAAAGGTAAGTTACGGAATATCAGGAAGATACTATACCCAAGAGGGAATCTATAAAGTCGGAGACGAAAAATATAATGCGTTCAATTTCAGGACTAAATTGAACGTTCAGGCCACAAAATGGCTGGCATTCGACAACAATACAGCCGTATATTTAATGAATTACAAGCAACCTATCTTCTCGAAGACTGACGGCAATGTCGGAAGCCAGCTCAGGCAGATTGCTATGATGGGTATTCCTTGTATTCCTGCATTCAATGAGGACGGAACATATACAGTAGCAGCGGCCGCCGGCGGTTTCGCAGCCTTTAACGAGGGTAACTCGGCTCAGGAGGACAAGACGCTAACTTTGACCACAGCCACCGGAGTAACCATAGAGCCAGTAAAGGATGTATTCAAAATCAGGGGTGAATTTGCATACAAGACCATCCGCAGGGGACTTGACAGATATGTAGCACCCGTGGAATATAGTGTCTCACCTGGTGTTATGACCGATTATGTCAAGCAGACGGACTCATATTACAGGAGCTACGACTATACCACAGACCACATTACAGCAAATGTGGTGGGAACCTGGACTCCTAAATTGGGAGAGAACCACAACCTCAACGTCGTAGCGGGATGGAACCTCGAGAACAACGTCTATCACCGTGAAGGCAAGTTCCGCACAGGAATGCTCTATCCGGAGAACGCAAATTTCGAGCTTATGGACGGTTCCGAAATCGAGCTCATCCAGGACGGAAGTTCTTATGGAATTGCCGGATTCTTCGCGAGAATCAACTATTCTCTGCTCAAGAGATATATCTTCGAGGTTTCTGCCCGTGCGGACGGCAGTTCAAAATTCCCTTCATCACAGCGCTGGGGTTTCTTCCCTTCAGCTTCCTTGGGATGGAGAGTTTCAGAAGAGCCTTGGATGAAAGGAGCGAAAGGCTGGCTTGACAACCTCAAGATCCGCGCTAATGCGGGTGCTCTCGGTAATGGTACTGTAGCAGCCTTCGCATTTATGACTACAATGGGAATCAAGAAGACATCCGCCGTATTTGACGGAAGTTTCCAGAACAAGGTCAGTGACCCTGCTGTGGTTCCGGACAATCTCACCTGGGAAAAAGTAGCCACCTACGATGTGGGACTTGATGCGGACTTCTTCGGCAACAGACTCTCATTCTCAGGAGATTACTATATCAGGAACACCACAGACCTTTATATCGCCGGTCCAGAGATTCCTGCCACCTTCGGAGATGCCACACCTAAAGGCAACTACGGAGCCCTCCAGACAAAAGGATGGGAACTCACCCTCTCTTGGAGAGACCAAGTAAAACTCGGAAACAAGGACTTCTCATATAGCATCAAGGGAAGCGTTTGGGACAGCCGCACATTCGTAACAAAGTATTATAATGAGTCAGGCGGAATGTTCAACTATTACGAAGGAAAGGAATTGGGAGAAATCTGGGGATTCCGAACAGACGGACTTTTCCAATCCAACGAAGAGGCTGCGGCTTGGTACAAGGATGAATTCCACAACTTCGTGCCTGTATCCGGTCCATACGCCGGAGACCTCAAATTCCTCGACCTCAATGGTGACAAGGTTATCAACACAGGCTCCTGGACTCTTGACGACCACGGAGATCTCGATCGCATCGGAAACGAAGCTCCGAGATACCAATTCGGTCTTAACCTCGATTTCAAATGGAATGGCATCGGTCTGAGCGCATTTTTCCAGGGTGTCGGCAAGAGGGATTGGTATCCTTCACAGGGCACAGACTTTTTCTGGGGATCATACGGAAGGGCTTATGCATACGCCCTCAAAGACCAGCAGAACAACCACGTAATTCTTGACAAGAGCACGGAGAACTGGACAATCGCAAATGCCGCAGATAACCCATATTGGCCTCGCCAGACTTATGGAACTGCTGACAGCGCGACCGGAGCCCTCACATTCCCGAGCGACTACTTCCTCCAGAATGCGGCATATTTCCGCCTCAAGACCCTCACTATCGATTACAGCTTCCCTAAGAAGCTCCTTGAGAAAGCCAAAATCCAGCAGTTGAGATTCTATCTCACCGGTGAAAATCTCTTCACCTGGTCTCCTATGTTCAAATACACGACTATGTTCGATCCGGAAGTCATCGGAAACGGTGACACCGACTTCCATAGCGGAACTTCCACCACAATGGGTGACGGATACAGCTATCCTATGCTCAGAACTTTCACATTCGGTGTAAATATCACTTTCTAAAACGGAATTATATGAAACGGATAATCATAAACATAATCTGTTGCACCGCCGCGGTGTTCTGTCTGAACTCGTGCGACAAGTTTTTCGACAAGGTTCCGGAGAACAAATTCGCCGCAGAGCAGTTCTTTGCCAGCCAGACCGACCTGCAATATTACACGAACGGTCTCATTGACACGGCTTTACCTTCTTTTGAAGCCGTAGCCCTCGGTGACGATATGTTCACCGACCTGTGCGGAACTAAGGAGAACCAGTCTTTCTTCTGGCCGGACCGCTATACTGCCTCCATCGCATCCGGATGGTCTTATTCCAACTGGGGTTTCCTTCGTCAGGTGGCATATATGCTTGACAATATGTCGAATGCGAAAGACAATGTCAGCGAAGAGGTTTATAACCATTACGAAGGTGTGGCACGCTTCTTCAGGGCCCTTTCCACCTTCAACAAGGTGAAGAAATTTGGAGACGTGTATTGGATCGACCACGTGGTGAGCCCTTCCGACTCAACAATCCTTTATGGACCGCGTCAGGATCGTGAATACATTATGCACAAGGTGGTGGAAGACTTGCAGTTCGCCTGCGACAACTGTCTCACCTCCGGTCCAGGAATCAGGACCGACGGTTGCATCTATGTGAACAAATACACGGCACAAGCCCTTGCATCAAGAATATGCCTCTTTGAAGGCACATACAGGAAATATCACAGTACTAACCCATCCACAGGCAAGTCTTGGAACGGAGAGTATGAATCAGCAGAAGACCTTCTTAACCTTACGATGAAATTTTCCGAAGACCTGATCAATTCGGGAGTTTTCAGTCTGCATTCCAATTATAGGGAACTATTCACCAGTACTACTCTTCCGAAGGACGAGGTAATCTGGGGAAGGACCTGCAACGAGGAACTCGGAGTTGCGCACAAGGTAACATATAAATATTGTTCCACAACCTCATCACGACTCTACGGACCTACCAAAGATTATGTGATGATGTTCCTCGGAAGCGACGGCAAGCCTCTTCCTTCGGGAGAAATTTCCATCACCAAAGAATTCCTCAATAGGGATAAGCGTCTGACAGCCAGCGTGCTCGGTCCTGGGAAGAAGATGAAGAACGCACAGAATCAGGATGTGGACTTCGCTCCGGATTTCACCTGGACCACTACCGGATATATCTGGATTAAATGGGTTATTCCTGAGTATTCCCCTATGAACGAAGGTGGTACTGACAAGTCCCTCAACTCTGTTCCTGTTCTCAGATATGCAGAGGTTCTGCTCAATTACGCAGAGGCAGCAGAGGAACTCGGAAAACTCACGGTTGACATTTGGGATAGAACCATCGGGGAGCTCCGCAAAGTGCACGGTGGCATTTCTTCGGCACCTTATCCAGGAACCGGGGATTATGTTCCGGACACCTGGCTCAGGGAGTATTACACAAGGGATGTGCTCCATTCTCCAAATCTCAGCGATGCAAACCTTGAAATCAGAAGGGAAAGGGCTGTGGAGCTTATGTTTGAGGAAGGTCACAGATACGATGACCTGATGCGATGGAATTTGGGCGATATTATCGAGCGCAGATATTCACATCAGGGATGGAGAGGCATCTACATCACACAGGATGAGGCTGCCAAAGGCTTCGATTTCAACGGAAAACATTACACTGTGTCAACTACCAAGACTTCATCCGAAACCAATTACAAGATTACAAGCATCGCGGACAAAAACCACACACTGTCCAACGGCAACTATGGATATCTCATTTACAACTATCAGCTGCAGTGGGATGACAAGATGTATCTCTATCCTATTCCTGTCACAGCGGCAAATGTGAATCCTAATCTTGGACAGAACGAAGGATGGCAGTGGTTGTAAAATTTATAACAAATTAAACAAATTGAAAATGAAAAGAATATTTGGATTTCTGCCGCTCGTCGCAACATTGTTCCTCTTCTCTTGTAAAGAGGCGGAGTTGCCGATGGAAGATGCTGCCATCGAAGTCAAGCCTACAAGGATAGAGACGGATTGGCAGCAGAATATAACAGAGGTGGAGGTGACTGCAAACTGCGCTTGGACACTGAGCCGCAGCGATGCCCAGGGAAATGAAATCGACTGGGTGAAAGTTGACAAACTCTCCGCGAAGGGAAGCAGCAAGGTTGGCCTGAAGATTCTTCAGAATCAATACCAGGAATCACGGTCTGCAGTAATTACCTTTGAGGCGGGAAATGCCACTGCATATCTTGATATCGTTCAGGAAGCCAATCCGAACAAACCGGAACCGGAGCCGGAGCCTGAACCTGCTTCAGGATATCAATTCCCTATGTACCAGAGGTTTACTACAGGTCAGAGCATAGATATTGAGGGAGGAAAGGTTGTAAGATATCCATTCGACCAGATGCCTATTGAGGAAGCTACCGTCGAAGGGTCGAAGATCACCTTCGCAAAGGGGCTCGTAATCGAGGCTTCCGCCGGTTCATATTCTGTAGCAAGACCGGCACATACCAATCCTACAAAATATGCCGGTTTCCAGGAAGGATTCTGTCTTGAAGGATT
>JBJEBO010000484.1:0-6340 GCA_051870155.1 Candidatus Cryptobacteroides sp. | reverse complement strand
ACCCCCATTCTACACACCTGAGAGGGCATCCCCGCGCCCAGATGAATTTCACGAGGCGATGCGGTATGGATCTGCAATACTGGTCTATGAGAAATAAGGTTTCCAGCAGACCATAGCAAGCACAAAAAAAACGAGGCCGTTAAATATCCGCGCCCATCAAGTGATTGACAAGCTATTTAAAGAACTGGTATTATTAACTGCAAAATCCCCTTCAGGCCAGGAAAACGACCTTTGGAATAATTGTATTAAATTGAGCACGAATCCTGCAACAAAAGTGTGAATCATTCCACGCATAACAAATTTTTGTATTCTGTTACGCAGCATACTCTCATTCGCCCTCTTTGTTTACAATAACAAGCAAAATAGAATTGCTTCGTTTCGATTATCTTTCTGACCATATAAACCTTTCTTGTATTGCTCTACATTCGAATTATCAAAGTTTGGGGCAATGTCTTTCAACATAAATTAACCGTGATTATGCGGCGGATCTCGGAAGTCATAACCATCGTGGCATATTCGCTAAACTTATTTGCAACATTCAGAAAATGTTGCAAATAAGTTGCTTGCTATGTCTATTATGGCTATATATTAATTTTCTCGTGTTTACAGAAATTTAAAATAATTTTGACTCTGGATTTCTCGAGGCTAGGGTAAAAACCTTTGTCCTCTTTATCTTCTCGACGATGATTTGAGGTATTCCTTCAAGGAATTTTTCAAATGTAGTTCTAGCAATGTCAATCCCAAGCATTTTGGCAAGATCAGTCGCAGTCCTTTCGTCATTGGCTAATATACTAGTGATGTCGTCCAAATAATTCGGTAGGTCAGTTGCAGTTACTTTCACACTGACTTTTGTAGATTTCTTCTTATTGGCTTTCTTGAGAACTTTAAGTTCTTCGGTAGTCCATGGGCGGAAATCTTCAACTGTTTCTGGGTATCTGCTCTCAATGTACATTTTTACCAACTCAGCGTGAGATAATGGTTTTGCTGCGTCTCGGTTGTCAGGGTTGATATTGTAGTCAAGAAGAACTATGTCGCATTCTTGGGCTTTCTGACGTATTCTCTTTACGATAGCCTTTACTTCTGGTACATTTTCAAGCATATATTTATATGCAGGAGCATAGATAAGACGTTTGGCGTCCAGATAACTCAGAAGTTCTTTTGAATAGACTCCATACTGATGACCAAGTGGTCTTCCAAACTTTCTGACTGTTCGTTTGATATCCTTCATTGTGTCATTCCTGAACGATTGTATATCTATCCCTGTCTTTTCAAAAACCTTTAGACCTTGCCAAATACCTTCAACACTATATGATGTCATTCCTCTAGAGTCACCAGGAATTGGTATGTTTTTGTGGGGGTAGAAAGGACTCAATAGCTGACCGCTCTTGTATGAAGACGATGAGGTTATATCAAGAATGACTGCTCCAGGATATTCTTCCTTGAGCTTCTCAATCTTCCTTTTCTTGTTGGCTACTACTATCATTTCTATATTCTATTGGGTTGTCTATATTAACAATCATATCAATCGGTATAAATGTTTTGACCAAAACTTCTGCTTGATGTTTCTTGAAAAGTATTATATCAGTATTTCGTGATGTTTTATGCTGTCGTGTTGCCTTCAAATCAACTCTCTTAAGATCATCCAAGGTGCCTCCAATTAGACAGTCGTTGGCTGCCGCATTCATATCAGAGAATAATGTTGACTCAAGTTCTGCAACTTCTACTTTGATTTGTAGGATAACTATATCTTTACCTTCTTGCGATAATCGGTACATCATAGGGTGGTTATTGCAGAAACTCAAGTGAACATAGTCATTAAGATTGTTATTGGTATCAAGCTGTTGTGATATTTCGTTGCCACCAGCGTGAATCTTGATGTTATGGCGAATACAATACTGCAACGAATATAGACCTCCATTTTTTCTTATGGAGTCTAGGTTCCTACGGTCAGTGAAGTGATATAGATTACTAATGTTATTATCTGACAAATGTTTGCGAATATTCTCGTGGTCGCTTTTCAGATCCGGATCTTTTCTTCTTGTCTTTTTATTCATAATGAAATCCTCCAAAAGTTAAATGGTTTAACATTAGTAAATATTTCTATTGGCAAACTTACATAAAATCTTTCGATTTTACGCCAGTTGAATAAAAATCAAGACCGCAGTACTATCTTTGAAGGCAAAAAGCGGATGTGGCATCACTGCCCACCGCACAAATAATTTTTTAACGGGCTTAGTGTTCCAAAAATAGAAAGCCTATGCGACAAGTATGCGGTCTTGACGTCCACAAACGTGAGTTTTGATTCATTTTGTACAATTAATGCTCCAGCTCCGTTGTTTTTGCCTTAGCCGGTCGTCCTCGGAAGTTTGACACATTAATTTGAAGATTTTGATAAAAATATTTGAAAAAGAGGAGGTTGCCTCTTTTTTTTGTCAAATATTGTTTATATCTTTGTAGCTATACATAGCTATATTATGAAGTTAACAATCAGTAAGTCGAAAAATGCAACATTGTATTATGTTCAAAAGTCCTATAGGACAGAGTCAGGAAAGAGTTCCACAAGGACAGTGGAGCGATTAGGAACAATTGAAGAAGTGGAAGCTCGATTTGGTAGGGAGAACACGATGGAAGCAGTAAAGGCGTACATCCAAGAGCTAACCAAGGCAGACAAGGAACTTCGAAGGGACGTAGTTGTGAAGTTCTCCCAAAGTGCGTTAATCAAGAAGGGCGACCAGCGTTGTTTCAATGGCGGCTACCTATTCCTGCAGAAGGTGTATCACGAGTTGGGACTTGACAAGATATGCAAGAAAATAGAGAAGATGCATAAGAACGAATATGACTTGAACGACATCCTTTCGATGCTTCTCTACACGAGAATCCTGTATCCGGGCTCCAAATTGTCTTCTTTAGAGGATGCAAAACGCTTCATTGAACAGCCGAAAGCTGATATACATCAGGTCTATAGAGCATTGTCTCTTCTTTCGAAGGAAATGGATGAGATTCAGGCAGCCGTCTACAAGAATAGCCTGAAGTTGGGCAAGCGCAATGACTCCGTCATCTACTATGACTGTACGAACTACTACTTCGAGAGTGAGGAGGAATGTGGATTGCGTCAGTATGGACACTCTAAGGAGAGCCGTCCAAATCCAATCGTGCAGATGGGGCTCTTCACTGACAGGGACGGCATTCCGCTCGCTTTCTGCATCAATCCCGGAAACACCGCAGAGACCACGACGCTCAAGCCGCTGGAAGACAAGCTCCGCGAAAAGTTCGGCATATCAAAAGTAGTAGTGTGCACTGACGGAGGACTTGCATCGTATGAGAACAGGTTGAATGACCATGTCGGGGAGAGGGCCTTCATCACTGTCCAGTCACTGAAGAAACTTGAAAAACATCTGCAAGAGTGGGCTATTCAGACAACCGGTTGGAAACTTGTCAACTTTCAAGGTAAAAACGGGCCGGAGCTGTCCGAAAACGAATATGACCTGACCCAACTGGATTCCAAGAAATATGCAGACGCACTTTTCTGCCGTGAACGTTGGATAAAGACAAAACTCAGCAAGACAGGTGAAGAGTTGGAGCAGAGACTCATCGTTACCTTCTCGTTTAAATACCGCGACTACCTGCGTCACACACGTGAGAAGCAGATTACAAGAGCTCAGGAAATCATTGACAAAGGAGCGGCTGGAAAGCTGGGCAAGAGTCAGAACGACCCCAAACGCTTTATCAAGAGTGAAACTTGCACGGTAGACGGAGAAGTGACTCAATATACCAATTATGTGCTCAATCAGGAGATGATAGACCAGGAAGCACGCTTCGACGGCTTCTACGGGATCTGCACCGACCTGGAAGATGCCGCTCCGGAAATCATCCAACTGAACGGAGGGCGATGGATAATAGAGGACTGCTTCCGTATTACAAAGACCGACTTCGAGGCAAGACCCGTGTATCTGCAGAGGGACGACCGCATCAAGGCTCACTTCCTCACCTGCTTCCTTGCTCTTTTGATATACAAATATCTGGAAAAGAAAGTTAACCGAGGAGGAAAGAACTTCTCTCCTGCCGAGATAATCGACACCCTAAAGGATATGAACTTCATTGCCGTGAGCGGCGAAGGCTATATTCCTACATACACCAGAACGGATCTTACCAACAACTTGCACGGCTCTGCCGGCTTCAGAACAGATACGCAGATTGTCTCAAAACAAAAAATGAAGACCATAATCTCAGAATCTAAAAAATCTGCAAACAAAGACTAAACACCAGGATATATAGCTACAAAATTGCCTGATAAGCAAGGTCCCAAATCGCTAACTCAGTGGTCTGGGGCTTCGATATCCTTAGAATGATGTGTCAAACTTGAGATTATATATATACGAAGATGAACGTAATTTGTTACACTAAAAATTGATTTTTTCGTATTATTTAATTGCAACATTTTGGCTTTTCCTGCATCTTATACATCCAATGATGACGACATAAAGAATCTGTACCATCTCAATATTATAAATAACTTAATCCAAAATGACCAAGAAATATTTAGGAGAATCCCACAAGAAGTATTCGGAGGCCTGTCAGAAGGAGGTCGCCGAAATGTCCAAGCATCCGTTATCGCACGAGCAATTTCTTGCACAGATAGAAAGAAATCGTAGACCATCAGAACTCCAAGGAACACAAGAACCTAGCAAGTAAACAGTGGCGTGATTTGCTTTCGTTTATTGTATCTGTGTTGTAGGCAACAACGCATTTAATAAAACGTGTTATATTTGCATCAGCCAGCAATGGTTAGCGTGTGCTACGGCACGTCATATTGCAGAGGGAGTCATTTCCCTCCGTTGTTTTTATAGAATTGCTCGTCCTTATAAAATAGCCGGATTCCCGGCTCAACGTAAAATCCCGGTTGATTTACATTTTTCCAAACCCGAAAATCACCGTCCATACGAAACACCATTATATGCTTTTAGTGGCACATCGGCCGTGACGGTGATTTTCGGGTTTGAGGATGGATGGGTTTTATTGATGTGTTGGTGATTTAAAAGTGTATCATATTGAACGGAACACGAAGTGCGTAGTCGAGATGATTTAGAGTCCCTCCTCTCTAACTTTGTCCACAAAATCAAGGGTGTTTGTGGATGTGTTGACTTCCTGACGCGCTTCCTGAATCGCGGCATCTGTCTGATTTTCCGGCTGAGCGTTGTTTTCTTCCGGAATTTCACTACCTTTGATTTCAGAAGAAACACTTGGCGTAGGAACAAGGTCCGGCCCATCTTCTTTGAGATGCCCGTTTAAGCGCCTTTCAGAAACGGAAAGTGAATCACGAAGATGTACGACTTTATCGTTGTGCATCTTCTTTTTCAATGAAGAATTCGAAATCTCATGACTGCTGATTGATACCTCCATTCTATCCTTCAGCACAGTTACAGATTCAAAATGAACATACCTGCTACCATCTTTCTTTATAAAAGTTGTTATGAACAAAAGTTTTGTTTCTCTTTCTCCATTTTCGATAGGATCATATTGTTCAAGAATTATATCTGGCGACACAAGGGTTGGTTTAATGTTGTGATTTGCGTTCGTTTGTTGTAACTTTGTTCATAGACAACAACGGTAGCGCTTGCTACTCTTATTGCCAAGGCCACTCAGTTGGGTAGCATTTCACGCAGGGGGCGCGAATCATACTAGAAGAGGAAAAGTACTAATTTTACAAGTAGAGTCCTTCACAAGGATTGATATTGAAGAATTTGCAATAAAGAACAGAACAATAGAATAGTATCTTACTTATGACCGACTTCGATAGATATATAATTCAGGGTGAGTCCGAAAAACGCGAGAAGGCCAGAATATGGCAGGCTGCCATCGGCTTACAGGATTTTGATGGTCTGAAAACATCTGAATACCTTATCAAGACCGCGGAGCAGCATATTGAAGGAGACATAACAATCACGGAAGTGAAGAGCCTGATTGACAGCTACTATGAATCGAAAGGGGTACGCAAGGAGGTTGAGATAGAAGGAACAGAAGAAGCAGATAAAGTGGCTGCAAGGATTACGGAGATTCTTTCTGAGAAATCCTTCAGCTTTACTCCGGACACTTGATTATGATTTTGCCCAAGAACAAGGTACGGATTGCCCTTCGATGTCAGCGGATGAGGCCATCAAAAGAATATGCAGGTTCGTGTCCGGAATCTGGCAGATTCACCCTTTTGCAGAAGGGAACACGAGAACGACGGCAGTTTTCAAGATGAAGTATCTTCAGACCTTTGGTTTCAAACCGGACAACAACTTATTTAACCCACATTGCAGCTAATAGAGATCTAACCACCTGATTTTGAGGGAGGGTC
>JBJEBO010000483.1:0-6374 GCA_051870155.1 Candidatus Cryptobacteroides sp. | reverse complement strand
CGTTTCCGTTAACATAGAACGCATCAACGGCAATGGTGGAATACAGGCCCGTCACATTGACATCATCCTCAAGCACATAGGAGGCGTCTGCCTGGACAGCTGCCTTCAGCACCTGTGTTATGGTCTCGACTTTCACGTTCTCGTCCTGTGCCGGTTTGAGCGACATTGCCGCGAATGCCAAAACCGCTGCGACCACTACGACGAGGACGATCGAATAAATGACCGTATATGTGTTACTGTTTGTATTCATATTCTGTAATCAATTAAGCGATTTTGACTTTTTTGTTTCTCCTTCTGATGGAAGCCTCGATGACATAGTGGTCAATAAGAGGAGCGAATGTGTTCATCAGGAGGATTGCAAGCATCATTCCCTCAGGATAACCAGGATTCCAAAGCCTTACTGTAACTGCAAGAGCACCAACGAGGAATCCATAAATCCATTTGCCGCATTCAGTCTGTGCAGATGTAACAGGGTCGGTAGCCATAAAGACTGTTCCGAAGAGGAAGCCGCCCATAACGAGCTGATAGTAACCAGGAAGGTCGGTAGCTCCGCAAGCGAATCCGAGGTAGCCGATGGCAAGACCGCCGGCAACTGATGAAAGCATTATCTTCCAGCTTGCAACGCCTGTGCAAATAAGAATGATGGCACCGATGAGGATAGCCACAGCGGAAGTCTCACCCACTGCTCCAGGAATTGTTCCAAGGAAGAGGTCGAGGAATGAAGTGCCTGCATTTGCGAGACCGTCAACTGACGGATGTGCAAGAAGAGTCGCTCCAGAGAAACCGTCAACAATACCATTGCCGCAGGCATAAGAAGTGCCTTCGCTGATATATCTTGTCACACCACCTGTCCATACGGTGTCACCTGACATCTTGCTCGGATATGAGAAGAACAGGAATGCACGGCAGAGAAGGGCTGGGTTCCAAATGTTCATTCCGGTACCACCGAAAACCTCTTTTCCGAAAATGACTGCAAAAGCGACAGCGATTGCAAGCATCCAGAGAGGAACGTCAACAGGGACGATGAGAGGAATGAGCATACCTGATACAAGGTAACCCTCGTTTACTTCGTGACCTCTGAGCTGTGCGGAGGTGAATTCAATTGCAAGACCTACGATATAGGATACGAGGTAGAGAGGTATAACCTTGAGGATACCATACCAAACCATATTCCAGAATCCCCAATCGGTAAGTCCGAAAGCAAGTTTATGCTGATAACCTGTGTTCCAGATACCGAAGAGCATTGCCGGAACGAGGGAAAGCACAACGATGATCATTATCCTCTTCAAATCGACGCAGTCTCTGACGTGTGAACCTTTGCGTGTCACTGTGTCAGGGACAAAAAGGAATGTCTCAAAGGCGTCGAATGTAGAATGAAGGAAACCGAGTTTGCCGCCTTTTTCGAAAGTCGGCTTTATCTTGTCAACATATTTTTTCAATCCGTTCATAACTTCTTGTCTTTAAGCCATTTCTTTGAGCATAAGATCGATACCGTCAGAAATCGCCGACTGGATTTCTATCTTGGACGGACAAACATATTCGCAAAGCGCGAAGTCTTCCTCGAGAACTTCATAGATGCCGAACTTCTCCATCTTGTCGATGTCGCCCGCCATACAAGCCTTCACGAGATAGACTGGATAAAGGTTCATAGGAAGCACCTTTCCATAAACGTCAGACATAACAAATGCACGAGGTCCGCCGTGGAGGTTGGTGTCCATATTGTATTTCTTCTTAGGAGTGAGCCAAGAAAAATAGGTCTTTGATGCACTGAACTGAGAACTTCTGACAGGTTTTGCCCATCCGAACATCTCAACTTCGTTGCCTTCCTTGATGAGGGTTACCTGATTGTCGAGGAAACCAAGGCTTCCATTTGCTCCGACAGATTCTCCAGAGAGGACATCTCCGCTGATGAACCTTATTCCTTCTGCAGAAGCATAGAAATCAGACAATGCGCTCATAGGAGTTCCAGGCAATGCAACCACATAAGAAGGATCCACTGCAACCGGACCGGTTACTGCAACTTTTCTCCTGAGGTCATATTTACCTGTGTTGAACAGACGTCCGATTGCCGCAAGCATAAGCAGTGAAATAGTCCAGACAGTCTCTCCTTTGGCGATTGGAGAGATGTGATGGATCTGTACTCCGACGTTTCCTGCAGGATGTGGACCGGCGAAAGTGTGCTGGATGACATTCTCCAGTTTGTGGAAAGGAGTGCCGCTGTAGTTCATCTTGTTGAGAGAAAGATGAACGCCTCCGTCAGTAAGTTTGGCCACGGCGTTGATTCCTGTCTGGATGTCTGCCATCTCATCCCTGAGGGCATATTCCATATCTGCAGCAAGAGGAGCCGTGTTGAAAGCCGATACGAAAATTGCCTTCGGTCTGAGTTCCGGGTTGGCAATGATTCCGTAAGGCCTCTGGATGAATGCCGGCCAAAGACCGGACTTCAAAAGGGCTTCCTTGACCTGATCAGCCTTGAGGTCAGCGACTTTCTTAACACCGAAATCAAAATATTCCTGTGTTTTGTCGGCCTTGATGCGGACTTCAAGCAACTTTCTCTTGTCACCACGGACAATCTCCGAAACGGTTCCGCTAACCGGAGACGCGAACAGGATGTCCGGAGACTTCTTGTCGGCCAGGACCGGAGTACCTGCCAAGACCTTGTCACCTTCCCTGACCAGAAGTTTCGGAACGAGTCCTCTGAAATCTGTCGGTTTGACGGCAACAACATCAGGCTTAATTTCCTTCCTGACTTTCTGGACTGCAACCCCTTCGATAGGGATATTAAGTCCTCGTTTCAAATCAATGTTGTTTGACATTATAAAACCGTTTAAAAAGAATTATCAAAATCGCCGCGAAGATACACATTTTTTTGCGTTTTCGCCAATAAATTATTCAGTCTGAAAGTATATAAGTTTCGCAAGTGCGAAACATACATTACTTTTCAGAAACGATTTCGCGGGCCTTCGCGAGAGCAGGAATAATATGAGGGAAAATATTCTCCTCACCAATCTCCTTGTCAACACCGAACTTGCCAAGTGTAGCCCTCACCTTATCGGTCACACCTGAAAGGATGACGCACACTCCCCTCTTCCTGGTCCTCTCGCAGAGGTTCCTGAGGTTGTTGACTCCGGTCGAATCAATGAACGGCACCTTCCTCATCCTGATGATGCGGACTTTTGTACCTGACTTCTTGAGATTTTCAAGCTCCTCGAAACGGCTGGCAAGACCGAAGAAGAAAGGTCCGTTGATTTCATAAACCTCCACTCCGTCAGGTACATCGAGATGCTCAGTATCCTCCAGCGAAGCCTTTTCATCGTTCTCTGTTGCCGCGATCTTATCTGCATCAAGCACACTGATGGAGGAAGTCTCCATAACACGCCTTACGAAAAGCATTACGGCAAGAACCACTCCCACCTCGATAGCTACGGTAAGGTCAACGATAACGGTAAGGAAGAATGTAATGAGGAGCACAGCAACATCCGACTTGTCTCCCCTGAGGAGATATTTGAAAGTTCTCCATTCACTCATATTGTATGCCACCATCACAAGGATTGCCGCAAGGCAGGAAAGCGGGATATAGACGGCATAAGGCATAAGGAAAAGATATATGAGAAGAAGTACCACTGCGTGAATGATACCGGTCACAGGGGTTTTACCGCCATTGTTGATGCTTGCCATAGTCCTTGCAAGGGCTCCGGTAGCCGGGATACCTCCGAAAAGAGGGGTGACGATGTTGGCGATACCCTGTCCTATGAGTTCAGTATTGGAATTATGATGTTTACCCGTTGCTCCGTCAGCGACCATAGCTGCAAGCAATGATTCTATGGCACAGAGGATTGCAATTGTAAATGCCGGTGACACGAGGCCTTTGATGGTTTCCTGATCGAATTGTGGAGCCACTGGTTTCGGCATCGGGAGTCCATTCGCCAATTCAGGAAATTTGGAACCGATGGTGGCAAATTCAATACCCGCAAATTTGCTCAGCAAGACAGAAACGACGGTTCCGAACACGAGGGCGATGAGTGATCCCGGAATTTTCTTTGTGAATTTGCCCCAGAAAATGATGATCAGAAGGCAGACCACGCTCATCGCAGTCTCTACGAGATTCACGGATGTGATATTCGAGAAATAGCAGGACCATTGGGGTATAAAGCCTGCAGGAACCTGGAGATCAAGCGGAAAGCCGAAGAAATCCTTGAGCTGAGTTGAGAAGATGGTCACGGCGATACCGCTCGTGAAACCCACGACAATAGGGTAAGGAATGAAGCGGAAAATAGCTCCCATCTTGCACACTCCCATAATTACAAGGAAGATGCCCGCCATAATGGTCGCAATAATAAGACCCTGCATTCCATACTGGCTCACAATACCGGCGACAATCACGATGAAAGCTCCCGTAGGACCGCCGATAAGGAAATTGGAACCACCAAAGAATGAAATGAGGAAACCCGCTACAATTGCGGTAATCAGACCCTGCTGTGGAGTCACTCCGCTGGCGATACCAAATGCGATTGCCAAAGGGAGGGCGATGATACCAACGATGATGCCGGCGATGAGGTCTGACATAAAGGTCTGCTTGTTGTAATGACCTTTTTTGAATAGCCCGAAAAATTTAGGCTTGAACACACTACTGATTTTGAATGACATAAATATTGAATTAAATATCTGATGCAATCTGTTTTACAAGATCTGCGAATTGAGCCCTAACATATCCGGCAAGTTTCATAGGATTGATTTTCAACTGTAGTCCGCGGACTCCGGCGCTCACATAAATATAATCGAAATCCTGTGCTGAAACATCAAAGAAAGTTGGAAAAGGCTTTTTCATTCCCACAGGAGAACAGCCTCCGCGTATATATCCAGTCAGAGGAAGCAATTCCTTCATCGGAATGAGGTCGCATTTCTTGTTGCCGGATACCTTGGCGGCTTTTTTAAGATCCACCTCTTCCCCGCCCGGTACGACACACACGAAATGTCCGTTTCTGTCCCCGCAAAGCACCAGAGTCTTGAAAACCTGTTCAAGAGGTTCATTAAGCTGTTCTGCTATATGTCCTGCAGACAAATCATCCTCGTCCACTATATACGGCACGAGGTCATAGTTTATCCCCGCCTTGTCGAGAAGGCGGGCTACATTAGTTTTTTCTGTCCGTTCCTTCTTCATAAATCTCCTTACTTTTTACTCATAAATGCTTCGAAGCGCTTGGCCGTGTTAAGCTCCGCCTCCTTGACTGATGCGGCCACGACCTTTGTTGATACTTTCGAGAGCGGCTTGGAAATTATCCTGAGCATATCCTCAGTCTGTTCGACAGGAGAAAATTCCTTGGAATTGAAGAACATACCTGCTCCTATCGCACCCGGTGCAGCTGAAATATTCGCAGGATGCACTCCCCAAACGGAAATAAAACCGTCTCCGTGAAGGAGCTTCTCACCCTTATGGTAATTCACTCCCGTGAGGAACTGCACTTTCTTCCCGTTCAATTCAGTGGCGGTCACAGTAGCGAGACGGTTCTTCGTATTCACATCAATCCTCACGCAAATATCTACTAAATCCCCCTTGTACGGGACCTTATATGAAATCATTTCTACAAAACTGCCTTTCTTGGTGTCTCCCACCCTTGCAGTACGACCTCCCGTAGCGACCAGTTTAACCTCCTTCTCTCCATCCCAGAGGGCGATTCCCCCCAAACCGACGGTCTTTCCCACGAGATAATCGTCACATCCCGCACCTGCATCAGCCTGTGCAAGAGAATCGGGATACCAACGGTATTTTGCGAGTTCCATTCCGCGTCCGGACTTGGAATAAACGTCTATAGAACCACTGTCATTGAAATAGATACGAAGTGCCATATGAGAGTTCTCCACAGCCGGTCCGTGATGTCCCACATCCTTGTAACGGTTGGCTTCTTCGGAAACAAGTTCCTCTATCTGCTTCCCGTCCTTTTTAAGGAAAAGGCTTTTGTCGGTACGGAACACTGTCTGCGCCTGGACATCATTCATACCTGAAAATACGAACAGGGCAAAAATAACAGAAGCCAATGCGGCATATTTGCGGAATGCTCTCATAATCATTCTTATTTTGATGAAACATAAGGTTCAATGTGGATTGAAGTCTGCGTTTCCGGTCCAAAAACGGCAGCAAGCGCATCCTCCACTCCAGTAGCAATATCGTGGGCCTCAACAACCGATATTTCCGGTGAGACCACGACGTGGGCGTCGATTATGACCGACGGACCATTGCGACGGGTCTTGAGGCTGTGGACATTCATCACTCCCGGAACCGAAGACATCGTAGAAAGGATATTCTTCTTCATCACCTCCGGAAGGGAAACTTCAAGCAGTTCTTTCAAAGAAGGGATCGCCATCTTCACAGCGAC
>JBJEBO010000482.1:0-6374 GCA_051870155.1 Candidatus Cryptobacteroides sp. | reverse complement strand
GATCAAAGACTATTTTGATTGTGAAAAGGTCGAACATACTAAACAAACAATCGCATCATCACAGAAACCGTCTGTAGTAATCGGAACGGGAGCAGCGATGATGGTGCCGGAGGATGCCGTTGTGGTATATGTGGATATGGCGCGTTGGGAGATTCAGCAGCGTTTCCGTCGTCACGAGGTCAAGGCTTTGGGAATAGACAACAGTAACGATGCAGTTTCACTCCAGTACAAGCGCGGTCTTTTCAATGATTGGCGCATACTTGATAGCTATAAGGATACATTGTTTGAGAGGGTTGACTTCTGGCTTGATACTCATATTAAGAACGAGCCTAAGATGATTGAGAAGTCCACATTTATGGACGGTATGAATAAGACTGCAGCTCGCCCGTTCAGGGTAGTTCCTTTCTTTGATCCGGCTCCTTGGGGAGGTCAGTGGATGAAAGAGGTTTGCGATCTTGACAGAAGCAAGCAGAATTATGGCTGGTGTTTCGACTGTGTGCCGGAGGAAAACAGCCTTTATCTTGAGGTGGAAGGAACTTTGTTTGAACTCCCTTCTGTTGACCTCATTCTCCAGAAGAGCAGGGAAGTGTTGGGCGAGCCTGTTGAGGCACGCTTTGGCAAGGACTTCCCGATTCGCTTCGACTTCCTTGATACTATGGGCGGTGGAAACCTCAGCCTCCAGGTGCATCCTACCACAGCGTTTGTAAGGGACAATTTCGGAATGGCATACACCCAGGATGAGAGCTATTACCTCCTTGATGCCGGTGACAATGCCGTTGTATATCTTGGTCTTAAGAAAGGTGTTGACAAGAATGAGATGCTGAATGCATTGAGAAAGGCTCAGGAAGAGGGAAGCGAGTTTGATGTTGAGAAATATATAAATAAATACCACGCAAAGAAGCACGATCATTTCCTCATCCCTGGCGGTACAATCCATTGCTCGGGAACGGATAGTATGGTGCTTGAAATCAGTTCTACCCCTAATCTCTTCACATTCAAACTCTATGATTGGATGAGGCTTGGTCTTGACGGAAAACCGAGACCGATTAACATCGAGCGTGGAAGCAAGGTGATTGACTGGGGACGTGATACGGACTATGTCGAGAAATATCTCCGCAACGTGTTTGAGAAGGTCGGCGAAGGTGAAGGATGGGTAGAGGAGAAGACCGGTCTTCATAAGAACGAATTCATTGAGACACGCCGTCACAGATTTACCTCTGCCGTAACTCACCATACAAATGACAGTGTGACTGTATTTAACCTCCTCGAAGGTGATGAGGCCATCGTAGAGAGCCCTACAGGTGCATTTGAGCCTTTCGTAGTTCATTATGCCGAGACTTTCATTATTCCTGCTTGTCTGGGAACCTACACAATCCGTCCTTACGGTCAGTCAGAAGGCAAGGAGTGTGTCACTGTAAAAGCTTATGTGAGATTCAACGCATAAAAATCTCGTTGTTTATATAACAGCTTAATTGATAATATATTATGTATGAAAATGATAAAAGGGTGGTAATGACACTTGATGCAGGAGGGACGAATTTCGTCTTCTCTGCAATGAGAGCGTGCAAGGAAATTATCGAACCTATCAGGATGCCTGCGGTCAATGACGACTTGGAAGGCTGTCTATCCCAGATTGAGGTAGGATTCCGTATGGTTGAGGCAGCCTTGGAAGAAAAGCCTGTAGCAATCAGTTTCGCTTTCCCCGGTCCTGCTGACTACAAGGCAGGTATCATAGGAGACCTGCCGAATTTCAAATGTTTCCGTGGCGGAGTCGCTTTGGGACCATATCTTTCGAAAAAATTCGGAATACCTGTGTTCATCAACAACGATGGAAACCTTTTTGCTTACGGAGAGGCTCTTGCCGGCTTCCTTCCTGCAATCAACAAGCAACTCCGTGATGCAGGAAATTCCAAGCAATATAAAAACCTGATTGGAATTACGCTTGGAACCGGTTTTGGAGCAGGTGTGGTAATTGATGGTCAGCTCCTTATGGGAGACAACGGTTGCGGTGGAGATGTGTGGCTTATGCGCAACAAAAAAATCCAGAATGCGATTGCAGAGGAAAGCGTAAGTGTACGTGCAGTGAAAAGGGTATATAGGGATTTGTCCAATGACGAGTCTGTCCTCACTCCAAAGGATATATTTGATATAGCTGAGGGCGTGAGGGCAGGAAATCAGGCGGCGGCGATAAAGAGTTTCGAAGAACTTGGTGAGGTCGCTGCTGACGGTATAGCACACGCTTTGGACATTGTTGACGGTGTCGTTGTGATTTCCGGAGGAGTCTCTGCAGCCCATAAATATATTATGCCGAGCCTCATAGCACATTTGAAAGACAAACTTCAAATGCTGACCGGGGAAGAGTTCCCTTGTACTCAAATGTCAATTTACTATTACAGTGACGAAGCCCAACTCTCGGAATTCCTTAAGGATGACTCAAAACTCATTGACATACCCGGTTCTGATGAGAAGGTTCGATATACTGATATAAAGAAGACTTGTGTGGCCATCTCAGAGCTTGGCGCAAGCAAGGCCATCGCTATAGGTGCCTACACTTATGCTCTCGCTCAACTTGATAATTAATTCTCATTAGTTAGTATTTATTATAACTGACCGGTTCCCTCCTTCCGCCTTGTAATGCGGAGCTCGGGAACCGGCCCTTTTTTGTGTTATGCCCTTTGCGAAACTGAATCTTACAGCCCTTGCAACAGGGCCTTGTTCGCCGTGTCGATTACGGAATTGTCGATGGAGGCGAGATAGATTCTTGTCGTTTTTTCTGAGGTATGCCCCATCCCGGCGCTGATGACGGAAATCGGAATGTTATGATTTCTTGCAGCCGTTGCCCAGGTGTGTCTGGCTGTGTATGAGGAAATTGGCAGTTCCTCTCCTGCAAGCTTGCCCAATTTCTTGAGCTTCCGATTATGGTAGGCGAGGGCTGTCTGGTATTGATGCCAGGCTTTCTCAGAATCAGTACAGGTTATGATTGGGAAAACGTATGGCGTAGATGCCGTGGCATCCCGATATCTGTCGATGATTCTCCTTGTACAAGGCTCTATCTTGATGGCCAATTCCTGCCCTGTTTTATGCCTTCGATATAGAATTGTTCCGTCTCTGATGCTGTCTTTCCTCAGGAATGCAATGTCTATGAACGCCATACCTCTCGTGCAATAGCTGAAAATGAAAAGGTCGCGGCTTAGGGCAAGGGCAGGATAATGACTTAGGTCAAGACCCTGAAGACGTAACACAACTTCTTCATTTACCGCCCGTTTTTTGGTTTTATCCACTCCTGTATATACATTTTTGAATGGATTCTTGTCAATAATAGTCAATCCGGATTTTGCCGCCTTATTGAAAACTGAGCGCAAATTTCTCATATAGAATGAGATGCTGTTCTTGCTTACTTGCCTTTCCATTAGCCATTGGCAATAGCAATCCATCAGTTCCTGATTGATCTTTGAGATGGGTGGGGTGCGCTTACCGAGAAAGAGGGTGAAACTGTTCAGAGTTTTACGATAGTTCATCGCCGTCACATATTTCTGACGGCATTTCAAATCTGAGATGCAATTTTCCATATAGCAGGAAAGCGACATCTCCTTTTTGAATTTTAGCCTCAATTTGAAATTTGCCATTTTTGTGCATTTTTAATAAAAATGGCAAATTTCGGTTCACTTGCCGAACCAAGTACCCTTTCTCCACAATTCTTCGAAAGGACCGCGTTTATGATTCTTAAGCCAATATTTGCAGAAAATATATTGGAGGGCTATGAAGGCGGCTCCCATCAGCCAGCTTGCCGTGTGTCCGCACACCCTGTAGAGCCCGAAGCCCCAGTTGTAGAAGAGCATCGCACCGAAGATTGACTGAGTAAGATAATTTGTGAGGCTCATCTTTCCGTAAGGGGCGATTTTCATAAGGAAGTCCCTTGCCTTTGTTTTATAGAAAAGCAGGACTATACCTGAGATGATTACGAGCATCATAGCGAAATTCTTCCACATATTCAGGAGCACGTTGAGGCTCTTGTCCACACAAGGGATGTCTGCCTTGCCAGGAAGGAGATGGTATGCAGGAATGAGGACAACAAGGGAAGCAAGAGCGGCTATGAGGACCTTCTTCCATATCTTGAGGTTGTTGCCTTCATTGTAGAACAGCCTTTTCCTGCCTATGAGGATGCCGACGAGGAAGAGGAAAACCGTCTGTGTCATACGTCCGTTCTCGATTGCCCAAAGGAAATTTACCGGCAGACCGTATTTTATTCCTGCGACTGCGACATCCAGCATAGAGCCGTTGGACTGGGCTTCCATAAGTGCACCCCAGCAGGAACCGCTTCCAAGGTCCAGAATTGGGGTGGATGGATTTATAAGACCAAGTACAATGTATGTCAGTTCGACCGGCTGGAGTCCAAGGAAGATTGCAAAGGCGGCGATGACTTTGTCACTCGCCCTGATGAACGGAATAATCAGCAGGCCGCACACTGCATATAGGAAGAGAATGTCACCGTTGAAAAAGAGCAGGTCGAAGAGTCCGAAAAGCATCAGCAATACCATTCTCCAAGCGAATCTCGGACGAAAATCCACTCCCTTCTGTGCCTGGTTGTCGTGCTGGATGAAGAAGCTCAGCCCGAATAAGGTTGCGAAGATTGCATACATCTTTCCGGCAAGCAGATAAAATGTCGTGTCCCAAACAACCTTGTTCATCCCAGCCCAGAACGGGCTTGAAGGTTCCGGAAAACTGTAGAAATTAAGGTGCTCGATGAAATGGATGAGGACAATTCCTCCAATGGCGATTCCCCTGAGGACATCTGCAACGTCGATTCTTGTGTTTGGCAGTGTAGAAGCCTGGTATTTGTACATAATTCAAATGTTTTTGTTTCAAGCTGCAAAGATACAACAACTTGAGGGAATAATAAAAGGAGGCTGCTTCGAAATAGTCGAGCCAGCCTCCTTTGTGACAGTAGTATTTACAAACCATAACACGCCGATCCCATCACAAAATCCGTGTTATTCCAAAATTCGGTATTCGTAAGGTCCGAGATAAATTCTTTCTTTCGTGGAAACTTCCTTTCCTTCCATAAGGTCGGTGCATTCTCTTCCGCACCATCCTTGTGGAAGAAAGAATTGAACTCCTTCCTGTGTAACATTGACGAGGACCAGCACTTCCTCTTCATCTTTTTTCTTTGAAAAAGCCAGCACAGAATCATCTTTATAAGGGATGATCTGTCCTTTGCGGACAGCCTCAGTGGAATTGTAAATTTCCATAAGCCGAACATATTCTTTGTTTAAATCGCTGTTTGCCTCCCAATCGACGGGAACATAGTTGAAAAAATTGATTTTACCCGGATATCCTGCTTCCTGGGAACTATAAATCAATGCACCGCCGTGCAGATAAACCGATGCTACGAAAGCCGCCATTGAGCCTCTCTCTCCGCAGAACTCCCTGATAGGGGACATTTTTGCCGATTCATCGTGGTTGGTTGTAAAACGCAGTTTCACACAACCTTCCGGAAGTCCCTCATACTCCTGCTCATCGGCTTCAAATAGGGTAGAGGCGCTTATCTGCTTTTCCCTTCCTCTCTGGTTGAATACTTTGCGCAATGCTTCCATATAGTCCCAAGCATAATTCATTTCAAATCCGGCATCGAAATGGTCTTTCCGTTTTCCTTCGGCAAGAAGCAGAATCTTTCTGTCAGGAATCGCCCTAAGGGAATCACAGCACTGCTTCCAAAAATCATAAGGGACAAAATCGGCAGCATCGCATCTGAATCCATCGATTCCCGCTTCACGCACCCAGAATTTCATAGCTTCTATCATTTCAAGTCTCATCCGGGCATTGTCGAAATCAAGGTCTGCTACGTCAAGCCACCCTGTTCCTTCAGGGGATATGATCTCTCCGCTTTCGTCGTGGGTGTACCATTCCTTGTTATTTATCCAGGCGTTATCCCAAGAAGTGTGGTTGGCAACCCAGTCGATGATTACGCACATTCCCTTTTCGTGGCAACGTGTTACGACATTCCTGAAGTCTTCAAATGTTCCGAATTCAGGATTCACATCTTTGTAATCCCTTATACAATAAGGTGAGTTCACAGATTTGATTTGCCCTACCGGGTGAATCGGCATAAACCATACTGTGTTGATTCCCAATGCTTTGATGGAATCTATATGCCTTTCTACCGCCTTGAATGATTCGTTGGGGGCGAAAACCCTCGGATTGACCTGATACATTACCACATCCTCAGGGGAGGGAACTGTGTATCCGGATGGTCCATCATACGCTTTCGGAGAGCAGGATGAGATCACAATGGTCAGGGCCGAGAAGGCTGAATATAATGTTATCCTGTTCATCATCTGTCAATTTTCCAAATTTTATATTTATACGGGTTCAAA
>JBJEBO010000481.1:0-6375 GCA_051870155.1 Candidatus Cryptobacteroides sp. | reverse complement strand
ATGTCAGATTCTGTTGTAAAGTATCACGAGGCGGACAGTTATGAGAAATTGCTTGAGGTCATGCAGAGTTTGTAGGCATTGAGCAACGCTTTGGCACAAGAAAATAAAGAATCAATGGAATCAATAGATTGTGAGGTTTGGTGACATTTCTTCGTGAAATTCATCGGGACCCCAGAAGGCCTTCCTATGCACGTAAAATAGGGATAGCCGTGCCCGATGCAATCAATTTGAACGCATCGGGAACCGTAATCCATATTCTACATACCTGAGAGGACATCTCCGGGTCCAGATGAATTTCACGAGCATCAATAAAACCCATCTATCCTCAAACCCGAAAATGTAAATCAACCGGGATTGCCGTTGAGCCAATGCAAATCAACCGGAATTCCATACTGAGCCTATGCATAACAATAAATTATATTATTTTTGCAAATTGTTTGCTAAACAACAGAAACGTATGAAAAGAATAAATTTCATTATCGTACTCATTGCAGGATTGTCCATTTTCGGAGCCTGCCAGAAAAATACGGCAGATGAGATAATGCCGGAAGACTTCACCCTTTTGTCTGATGTTGTTCCAGATATAATCCAGGAAATCCGTTATTATTCAACCTACAACTTCGTAGGTGCGCGTATTGACGGCTATGAAGCCCCGGTTGCAATTATGACACGAAAGGCCGCAGAAGCCCTCAAAGAGGTGAGCGATGATGTCATTTCTCAGGGCTATTGTCTGAAGATTTTCGATGCATACCGCCCTCAGAAAGCCGTCGCACATTTTGTAAGATGGGCACAGGATCTGGATGACACGAAGATGAAGCAAAGCTTCTACCCAGATGTGGACAAATCCCTCCTTTTTGAACTCGGATATATTATGGAGTACTCAGGACATAGCAGAGGTTCGACAGTTGACCTCACCCTCGTGGAGATATCAACAGGTAAGGAAGTGGATATGGGCGGTCCATTCGACTGGTTTGGAGAATTATCACATCCTGATTACCAGAATATTACAGAAACTCAGAAAGCGAACAGAGCTATTCTTCGCGATGCGATGCTGCGTCACGGATTCAAACCGTTGGACACAGAATGGTGGCACTTCACCCTTGCCGACGAGCCATATACCGACACCTACTTCAACTTCCCGATAAGAGTCTGGTAAGGAACTCGCCCCATCAGCTCCTAGAGCACGTTTTCGTACAACTATCCCTTGTCATCATCATTCCTTCCCTGAAGAAGATGCGGTCGATAATCAGAGAGATGGCTCCATCACCGGTGACATTACAGGCTGTGCCGAAACTGTCCATAGCAATATAAAGGGCGATCATCAGTGCAAGGTCGGTCTCGCCGAAGCCGAGCATTGAAGACAGCACCCCCAAAGCCGCCATAATTGCACCGCCAGGCACTCCGGGAGCCGCGACCATAGTCACTCCGAGCATACATATGAAACCGGTCACCATTCCAAAATCGTAAGGCAACCCCTGGATCATCATAAGTGCAAGAGCACAGCAGACTATTTTCATAGTACTGCCGGAAAGATGGATGGTGGCACAGAGCGGCACGGTGAAACTTGCAATCTCATCGTGGACACCGTTAGAAACGGTCTGTCTGAGAGTCACAGGAATAGTGGCTGCGGAGGATTGGGTTCCGAGGGCCGTAAAATAAGCCGGAAGCATTCTCCAGAGCAGTTTGAATGGGTTCTTTCGGGTAATGGCTCCTGCAATGCAGAATTGGAAGATAAGAAGGAAGATGTGCAGGGCGAAAATCACCGCTATTATCTTCACGAACACAGACAATATGTTTCCCACCTGACCGGTATAGGTCATATTCAGGAAAATTCCGAAAATATAGAGCGGAAGCAGAGGAATGATGACATTTTTAATCGTCATCTCCACAATATCCTTCAAATCATAGAAGAAGTTCTTCATTGCCGTGCCCTCAATCCTCGTCAGACCGATGCCAAGAAGGAAGGAGGTTATCAGGGCGGTCATAACCCCGAAAAGCGGAGGAAAATCAATCGTGAAATATGGTTTCAATTCCGCAACAGATTCAGGAGCGACCATCTGGTGCACATTGTTCTCAAGGAGCGGAGGGAAGCAGAAATGCGACACACCGAAGGCGAGGAAGCCCGAAAGCAAGGTGAAAAAATATGCAAGACCGACAGTAGCAAGAAGCATTTTTCCGGCACCCTTTCCTATGTCTGCGATTGCCGGAGTCACGAGACCGACGATAATCAGAGGAATGATGAAAGTCAGAAAAGAACTGAAAAGCGCATTGATTGTCAAAAATATTCTGACGAGAAATTCCGGGAATATGAATCCTGCCCCTATACCAAGGGCAATTGCTATGATGATACAGGGCAGAAGCCCGATTTTAAAGTGTTTGGAAGATTTCTGCTTGCTGTCTGTTGATTCCATTATATTCGTTTTATTATCATTTAGATATCTCGACTCCGCACTTCGTGCTTCGCTCGATATAACAAGAAATCACTTCGTGCTTCGCTCGATATGACAAGAAATCACTTCGTGCTTCGCCCGATATGACAATAACTGTCATTTCGAGCGACCGAAGGGAGTCGAGAAATCTTACTCCGGACGAGCCGAAGAAGCCCCATTGCAATTGATGCTCACAGAAGTAGCGCCATTCCCATATCTTATAGAGGAAGCGCCTGATACCACACCCCAAAGCCTACCGGTACAAGAAATTTTCGCACTGCTTGCACCAGAAATCTCACATTCAGTATCGCCTGTAACGAGGACTGAATCCTTTGATGTGAGAGATGATGCTCCTGAGAGTTCCAAATCAGTCTTTCCGGCAGTTCCAGAAAGTTCTGCATCAGATGCCCCGGACAATTCCAATGAAAGTTTACCGGCATTGATGCTGCTGATAAATTTTGAAGCCCCGGAAGCATTGACATCCAATTCTCCTGCTACATTCAAATCTGCGGCAAAATGACTTGCTCCGCTAAGCTCAATATCCATTTCACGGGCGCTCAGAAGGGTGGCAGAAGAGAAAGACGATGCTCCTGAGAGTTCGATTTCATCAAGACGGTCGGAGGACGGAAGGACCACTTTCACAGGACCGGAAGTCCTTTTCTTAATTGAATTCTTCACATATATCTTCAACTTGGATCCTTCTCTTTGGACAACCACATAATCATATATTGCTTCATCAGCGGTAAGAGTAATTACAGAAGCGGTCTCTGACCAAGTAACTTCTATGGCAGATTTTACTTCCAGTTCAGAATAGTCCCGGCTTACGGGAACTTCACCTGTCCTGACCTTTGCAGATGCAGGGGCAGTGAAACAAGATGTCGCCATAACAACGGCGAAAAGGGACATTGCAAAAAGTCCGAAAACAGCTTTTCTTTTCATAAACATTTGATTAACATACTAACTAAATACTTTCTTTGAATGTATTCAAAGTCATCACAAATATACTCTTTTATATCTTTTATACAATACACCTTTATTCATTTGTCCATTCTGATGCAACACGGTTACAATCAGCCTAAAAGAATATCAAGCATCATCATAAGGCTGAAACCGAGGGCGAACATCAAGGTGCCCACATTGGAATGTTCTCCCTGCGCCATCTCAGGAATGAGTTCCTCGACCACTACATAGAGCATTGCACCAGCGGCAAAGCCGAGAAGAGACGGCAGGAAAGGCAGGATGAAGGAGGCAAGGAATACAGTAAGGATAGCCCCAATCGGCTCCACAATTCCAGATAGGCTGCCGTAAAGGAAGGCCCGTTTCTTTGAAACGCCCTCGGCACGCAGAGGCATCGATATTATGGCGCCCTCAGGGAAATTCTGAATGGCGATGCCGGCGGCAAGTGCGAAAGCGGCAAGGAAGGTCATAGACATTTCCTGGGACATCCAGGCTGCACAGACTGCTCCGACGGCCATTCCTTCTGGCAAATTGTGCAAAGTGACAGCAAGAACCAGTTTTGTGGTGCGTTTCAAATGGCTCTTTGGACCTTCGTCCTCAGTTCCGTGATTATGGAGATGTGGAATTATATGGTCCAACAAAAGGAGAAACAGCATTCCGCCCCAAAATCCGGCCACGATGGGCAGGAAGCCTTTGAGCCCCTCAGTCATATCTATTGCCGGGATAAGCAGGCTCCATACCGATGCCGCGACCATCACACCTGCGGCAAAACCGGAGAGGGCCCTTTCCAGCGAGGGACTGATCTTGTCTTTCATAAAAAACACGCAGAATGACCCCAGCACTGTGCCGACAAGGGGCAGTAGAAGTACGAGTATTAGATTTGGTATCATATTCCTTTTCTAAAAACAAATGCAAGATAGTGATAATTTCCGAATTCACATAATATGTCTCAAAAAGGACATCAAATAGATTGAACATACTTTCAATATATAACAGAATCTATCATATTAATTTACAATTTCATATTATACAAATTTCCCTCTATTTATAATGATTTTAGTTGGAAATTCCAACTAAAATCATACAAATCAATACGTTATTTTTCCTATTATTCATATTCAATAAATAAAATCTTTTACTAATTTTGTCGCACAATTCTACATAAACCTATCCTGTGAACATATCCATTGCACATTAATACCACATTAATTAATTACGATATTTATGAACAAATTGGCAATTTCATTTGCAGTGGTCATCTTTTCTGTTATGCTGCCTATGAGATTGACAGCGGACCCGTTCTACGGTGCACAGCAGTCAACGCTCGGGCAAACACAGCAGGAAGTGACAATCACAGGAACAGTGCTGGACGAAACCGGCCAGCCTGTAATCGGAGCCACAGTGTTGGTAAAAGAGTCATCAATATGGACTACGACGGACGAAAAGGGGCAATTCAAGTTCAATGCCCCGGCAGGAAGTGTTCTGGTCATTTCCTATTTGGGCTATCAGACTGCCGAAGTTCAGGAAAATGGCACCATTTTGACGGTAAACCTGATTCCTGACGAGCATCTGCTTGAAGAGTCCGTAGTGACCGCACTCGGCATCCGCAGATCAGAGAAGGCTCTCAGTTACAATGTCCAACAGGTTGACAACGAGGAGTTGACGACTGTCAAGAACACGAACTTTATGAATTCCCTCGCCGGAAAAGTCGCAGGTGTGAACATCAATGCTTCATCCGCAGGTCTCGGAGGTGCGACAAGAGTTGTGATGAGAGGTCCGAAATCCATCAGCCAAAGCAACCAGGCGCTTTATGTGGTGGACGGAGTGCCTATCAACAACCGCAACAATGGCGACGTGTCCGGAATTTTCACCGACCAGCCGGGAGGTGAAGGAATCTCAGACTTCAACCCCGAGGACATCGAATCCATCAGCGTCCTCAGCGGACCTGCCGCAGCGGCCCTTTACGGTTCCGCAGCAGCACAGGGAGTGATTATGATCACTACCAAACAAGGCAAGGAGGGGAAAGTGTCTGTAACAATCTCCAACAGTACACAGTTCTCCAACCCTCTGATGATGCCTGATTTCCAAAATGTTTATCCAAACAGACCAGGCGAAGTGAGTTCCTGGGGAGAACCAGGGACCTCCGAATACACAGGATATGATCCGAAGAATTTCTTCAACACCGCAGTGGACATCCAGAACAATGTCTCCCTCACTGTAGGTAACGAAAAGAACCAGACTTACGCTTCTGTAGGAACAACAAATGCCAACGGAATTATCCCGAACAACTCCTACCAGAGGTACAATTTCTCTTTCCGCAACAAGACAAGTTTCCTCAAGGACAAGCTCATCATCGACGCAGGATTCCAGTATGTGAAGCAGAAAGACTGCAACCTTATGGCACAAGGTCAGTATTACAACCCTCTTGTTTCTCTCTACCTCTTCCCAAGGGGTGAAAGCTTCGACGCAATCCGCACCTTCGAAATCTGGGATCAGTCACGAGGAATCTATGTCCAGAACTGGAACTACGGCAATGCCCTCCAGATGCAGAACCCATATTGGGTTGCAAACAGAATGAACAGGACAAATGACAAGAACAGATATATGCTTAATGCCAGCCTCAAATATCAGATTCTCGATTGGCTGGACATTACCGGACGTATCCGCTTCGACCGTGCCGACACAAAGGCTGAAGACAAGAGATATGCTTCCACAATCAACTTGTTCGCCCATTCCGACTATGGTTTCTACAAATACCACAACATCACCGACCAGAACCTCTACGGAGATTTGATGCTCAATATCAACAAAAAAGTCGGTCAGTTCTCAATCGGAGCAAACATTGGTATATCAATGTCACGCACAATGTATGATGATGAAGGTTTCCAGGGAGGTCTGAAGGCGCCATCCAACATTTTTACGCCTAACGCCATAGACTACGGTTCACCTACAAATGACAACAGACCGATCTATGAATATACGAGGCACA
>JBJEBO010000480.1:0-6375 GCA_051870155.1 Candidatus Cryptobacteroides sp. | reverse complement strand
CTTTCCGCTTTTCCGGAAGCTTGCTTCCGTTGTTGACTTTATCAGAGGATGATGCTGTAGGTGATGTCATTCGTAGCTTGCGGAGAATGTCAGCACTGGAGGGGCATCTTCTGATACCGCTCTGCCCGAATAGGAAAGTCTGTGGACAGTGCCGATCTTTCGGCAATGGCCACTGTCTTTCCGGGCGTTTGTTCAGCTGCGGCAGCAGCTGTGTGCTCTTCGGTGGCGGCTCCGCTGACGCTGATGAGTCCTATGAACCCCTGCCAGCCTTGAAAAGACGCCTCTGGCGGCTTCTGAAGGCTGGCAATAAGTTGTTGAGATTCACAACACAATCCGAATAATAATGGATGAATAATTAACAAAGGATTATGACATTATCACTCACAGAAGGACGGATGACGATTTCGATAGATTTCGGCTCTGAAGAAGAAAAGAAGATTACTGCAGAAGAGGTCCTTCTCGGAGCATACGACATCATTTCCCGGGTATTCTCACAGAAAGCTTTGATAAGGGCCTACCACAACACCGGCCCGGACACAATGACAATCCTGAAAAATACCAGCTCTGGAAAGGATGATACCGCATCCGGAACACAGGCTGATGGCGTACGAGAAGAGTAATGGCAAATTAAGACTCTGGATTATGGAAAAGTTGAAAGCAATGATGAGGACGGCTTTGTATAGGAGAACTTTCAAGAAATTCACCAGAACAATAATGCAACAGGTTCAGGCCGCTGAAGAGTTGTGGGAGGTTGATGAAGAATTGGAACTGCTATGGAATGTAGTAATGGATTCAGAAGATAAAATAGGGAACAACACAGAAAGAGGGATGACAACACTTGCCGCCCCTCTGCTTTTTGGCTTTGTTCAAACTATTTTTTGTAAAGAGAAAGTAAAGTTTTATCAACCCAATATATTGAAACTATATTATTTGAAATCAAAAGGTTTGATATTATTCATACGACGAATTAAAATTACGGATATATTATCATTTCCTCCTACTTTATTAGCGGACTGTACAAGTTTCTTTGATATGCTATTGCCATCTTTATTTGCATTTCGTTTAATGATTCTACTAATTCTTTTCGATGACAACTCTTCATATAGCCCATCAGAACACATAAGGAAATAAGTATCGTCTTGAATAGGAGTCCCATTTTTACAAGAGTTTACATAAAGTTCATTGGATTTGCTTCCAATAGCATTTATTATTGCTCTTCTCAATGGATGTCGTTTAGCTTCTCGTTCTGTAATTTCTCCATCAGCAAGTAGCATGTTTATATAGGAATCGTCTTCCGTCATTTGTTCAAGCTTAGAAAAATCACCTGCATATAACCGGCAATCTCCTGCGTGGGCATAATAAAGACTATCATTTCTAATAACTGCTACTAAACAAGTCGTTGCCATCCCCTTAAGAAGAGAATCTGAGGCTGCGATTTCCCTTACTTTTTTGTCCGCAAAAGTGAATGAAGCAGCAAGATTTTGGTTTATTTCAACTAATCCAGAACCGAGGCCATTATTTTCGAGATACTCTTTCACTGCCCCAAATGCAGTACGAGAAGCTGTACTCCCTGCAGCAGAACCTCCTACACCGTCACACACGACACAAACTATATCTTGACCAATTGTAAAAACACCGCAAGTATCTTCATTTTCAGGATTAACCTTACCTTTATCGGTACATATACCTATATCATATGTCTTATCTGGTTCTGTTGTACCCATAGCTCTGGACTTGCTACAATTCAAGGAAATGCATGTTAACACAAAAATAGTGAATATGCTTTTACTGACTATTCTTTTCATAATTTGACTTTTTGAATATCATTTTCAAAGATAGCAGTTGATAGCCATTTAGAGAATAAGATAGACTGTGTTTTCGGAGGAGGAAATGTTGCATAAAGAACGCAGAGATTTTGTCCGTAGGCAAAATCGCGGAGTTCGCAAAATTAGCCGGGGGAGAAAGACGAAAGTCTCCAGACCGTTGTTTGTTTAATCGAGCGGATCTCTTTGAGTCTGCAGAGGGCAAGTGCCGCTTTATTTATTGGAAATGAATGATGCGATGTCCTCTCCTTCCGGCATATTGAGGGTCTGACGGATGGTGCTCTTGCGCTGGTAGACTGTTCGGACGGACTGCTGGGTCACTACGCTGATTCCCTTGGTGGAGAAGTTGGCCTTGAGGAGACAGCACAGCTGGATTTCCTTTTCATTCAGGATGTTTCCGAATCTTTCAACAAGTGATGTGTAGAATCCGTCATAGATATAGTCCATTGTCTGATAGAGGTCTGTCCAGTTCAGGAGTGCATCTACATTGACTTCCTGGCTGGTGATCTCCTTCATCCTCTTCAGGAGTTCCTGATTGGCCGTGGTAGGGTTTGATGCTGCCATTCGTATGACTCCCAGCTGCTGGAGCACTATTCTTTTGAAGAAACGGTCATCCTTCTGCTCGGTATTCACCTGTGATTCGCTGACCAGCTGGCGCAAGGCTTCCAGTTCTTCCTCCTTCTCGATAATCTGCTGCTTCTTTCTTCGATAATAGAATACAGACAATGCAATCACCAGCAGTAAAGCCAATGCCACATAAGTAAGGATAATCTGGGTGCGCTGCTTCTCGATAGTCAGTTTGAGGTTGCGCTCGTTGAGATTCCGGATATTTTCCTCTTTGGCATTGTTTACATATTGCTTCATTCTGGAGTTCTCGTCAATCTGATTGCTTAACAAAGCCCACTCTTTCAGGTCAAAACGATTATATTTGGCATAAAAGAGAATACTTTTAACAGCCTGCATATGTATTGCTACCGACAAGTTGCTTGTAAAGTATTCATCTGCATATTCCTCGCATAACTGAATGTGGCGTTCTGCCTGTTCCAGATTTCCTTGCAATATATAGTAGCGCGCAAGAGACAGGTATGCTTTTGCAACCCACCAGTTATCCTGACCGATAAAGTGGTTCACAACTGTTTCCTGAAGTTCTATAGCCTTCTCAATATCCCCGCATTCGCTTATGATGTCGGCATGATTGGGAAGGATTCTCTCAAAATAACGGACGGAATCTCTGGATGTCTTTATATATTGTGGCAGTTCTTCAAACAAGCATATGCAGTCATCCTTCCTGTCCATATAGAAGTATAGCGTTGCCAATGAATGAAGGTTATCTAGATTTCTGGCACTTTCATCTTGCAGCATCCGACACATATAGCCATACGCAGCCTCGAAATCGTAGTCTTTTGATGCCAAATCGTACAATACCTCTAAAGCGCTATTGTCAGTCTCGGCAAGAGCCTCCAATAACTGAAATGCTTGCGGCTTGTCTCCTCTCCACCAATAATGGTATGCTGTAAGGATAGTTGCTTGAGTTAATCGTGTCGAGTCCTTCGGCTCCAGATTACGGTAATACTCCAATGCATCGCAGAGAGACGTCTCTTCACTTAATGATTCCCCTTCATTAAGTAAGGTCTCGGCCGCATCCAATATTTGTTCATAGTCGGACTTAGTCAGATGATTCGTGCAACTGACCAGAAAAGATATGAGTAGGAATAAGTATATCCGCATAATGTTTCTTTTCCGTAAAGGTAATGCTTTTTTCTCGTTGAATTCCAGTTTGCACCCATCATATAAAGTCATCAGAACCACGATATAAACTTTTATATTTTTACGTATTTGCAACTAAAGCATAATCAATAAGTTACAAAAGGGATTGCAGCCTGAGAAAGTTTTATCATAAGGTAGATATAAATGACTTTCCACGTAACTTTGCAATAAAATCAGTTGTTATGATGATTCATAAAACAGTATTAAAGTTAATTGTGGCTACCCTATTTCTATCTATCTGCCACAACGCACTTGCTCAAACAATAACCGGTAAGGTGGTTGACGAGAATAATGAGCCGCTTGCATTTGCAAATGTGGTTTTACATAAAGCAGACTCTACTTTTATTGCCGGCACTGTCACAGACACTTGCGGATTATTCGTGATATCCGCACATCCTGAAGTCTCGATTCTTCAGGTATCATTCGTCAGTTACAGGACACAATTTATATCTATGAAAGGCAATGATTTCGGAGTCATAAAGATGGAACCTGATACAGAAATGCTTGACAAGGTTGTTGTGAAGGCTGTGCTGCCAAAGACTGAAATAGTCGGAGATGCATTTGTCACGAATGTTGAGAACAGTGTACTTGCAGATGCCGGTTCTGCCAACGACGTGCTTAGAATGTTGCCGGGAGTGATTCAAAAGGAAGATGGTATCGAGGTGTTCGGCAAAGGAGCGCCGATCATATATATCAACGGCCGTCTTGTCAGAAATAACTCCGAGCTCGAAATTCTTAACTCCAGCGACATCAAGAGTGTCGATGTGGTGCATAATCCCGGTGCAAGGTACGATGCAACCGTGAAGGCCGTCATAAGAATCAAGACGATCAAGAGAGAGGGTGACGGATTCGGATTCAATCTTCGCTCCACCTGGTATCAGTCAGAAAACACTGACTTGTATGAGACTCTTAATATTAATTACAGACATAAAGGATTCGACCTTTTCGGCACTTTGAGTTTCAACCAGTCCGAGTATTATCAGGATACTGAAATCGTGCAGAGCCTTCACTCTTCGTCACCGTTGGTATTGAAGCAGGATGCGTATTTCTCCGGCAAGGATTACGGATTGACCACAGCATTGGGGTTCAATTATCAGTTCAATGAAAATCATTCTATCGGATTGCAGTACAGACCATATATGGACTTACTGACTGCGTCGAATAATGACACTTACACTATGGCAACCATTGGTGGAATTCTTGATGACAACACTCATACATTATCACAGGGAGAGGGTGACATCACACCGACACATTATGTGAATATGTATTATAATGGTACCGTCGGCAAACTAAACATAGATTTTAACGCAGATTTTCACGACAGCAGAAATATTGAAAGGCAGAAATATGACGAATTGAGCGAAATGCAGGATAACAGAATAGTGAATACTGTCAGTGATACCCGCAACAGGCTATATGCCTCAAAACTTATACTTACATATCCTTTGTTCGGTGGCAGCCTTACTGCCGGCACGGAATACACATATACCCATCGGGATGATGAGTATATGAATGCGGAGGGTTATGTGCCTGATGCGTTTACGACAATTCAGGAAGACAACGCCAATGCCTTTGTGGAATATATGTATCCTTTGAAATTCGGAAGCATATCAGCAGGAGTAAGGTATGAATACCTTTCATTCAATTATTACGAAAACGACATTCTTCAGGAAGATCAGAGCCGTACCTACAGTAATTTCTATCCTAATGCATCATTCAATGCTCAGGCCGGTAAGTTTCAGTTCCAGCTCAGTTACGCAGTAAAGACATCGAGACCTTCATATCGGAATCTGACAAATGCCATCCAGTATATTGACAGATATAGTTACACAAAGGGAAATCCTTACCTTGTGCCTGAGATCAATCACGATTTATCATTTGCTGCCGTTTGGAAGTTTCTTCAGTTCTCCGCAAGTTATCAGGTGGAGCAAAGGAAGATTCTGCACTGGGGAACAGCACCAGAGGATCTTGAGAACATAATAATGCTGCATTATACAAACTTTGACAGGAACATTCCGAGAGTACAGGCTATGCTGTCGGCCTCCCCTACAATAGCATTCTGGTATCCGAGACTGAATGTCGGAGTACAGAAACAGTGGCTGGAAATAGACTATCTTGGAAATGCAGCGAAACTTGGCAAGCCGATTCCATTTGTGGGGTTCGGAAACACATTCAAGATACCTAAAGGCTTTATGGCTACTCTGGATTATAACTACACAGGTAAAGGAAACCAGTATATATATGAATTGAAGAAACCTACGCATCAGCTGGATATATCTCTTAGTAAATCATTCCTCAATGATGCATTAAGTATTGAGCTCAAAGGCGTTGATCTGTTCAAAGGTCGCGGCGATATTGTGCGTATGATCAGCGATATTTATGAGATTCACCAGAAAAATGAGTTTGATTCCAGAGAATTCGTCCTGACAATAAGGTACAACTTCAATAGTGCAAGAAGCAAATACAAGGGTACAGGAGCGGGTGAACAGCAGAAAAGCAGGATGTAGATATGCATTTATGATTATTGGACAGTTAAATTCGAAGTGAATTACTTGCATTTCTGCCCCCCTCGATTATATTTGTAGTCTGGAACGAAACGGTGCGGTTTTGCATCTATAAAAGGTTGTGAAGTATTATTCTACTGATGTGAACTCAATACATAAAAGATAAACAAATGATATTATGAAGACAATGAAATTATTTTTTACAACATTATTTGTCGTTATTATTTCTGCTATTGGAATGGTATCATGCAATGACGATGATGAACTCAAAGACAAGG
>JBJEBO010000479.1:0-6378 GCA_051870155.1 Candidatus Cryptobacteroides sp. | reverse complement strand
ATGCTGGAGAATACATAGGGTCGGCTATAGTATGTGCGTCGATAAATGCTTTCCTATAACCGTCAACTAATTTGCTCGTAGATATTGAATTAGTCATATCTGATGAATATAGTGGATATTAATGAGCATCATTTAATTATTGTACAGATCACTTTCCGATGCAAAAGATTACTTTCCCACGCAAAACCGCGAGAAAACGGTGCCAAGGATTTCGTCGGTGGTGATGTCGCCGGTTATGGAGCCTAGGTGGTAGAGGGCTTCGCGGAGATCTTGGGCGGCGAGGTCAGATGGGAGGTTGGCGGCAAGACCGGTGCGGAGGCGGGTTAGGGCTGTTAGGGCATCGGTGAGGGCTTGGATATGGCGGCTATTGGTGACGAGGGTGGTGCCACTATCGGCCAGAAGGTTCTTCTGACTGTCGGCAAGCGCTCTTCGGAGGTTTGGAATGCCTTCAGAGGTCTTGGCGGAAAGAGGAATTACCTCCACTTTACTAATTCCCTTATTTTCAATATACGAAACAATAAAGTTCAAAATAGAAACATTTTTGTTAACAGGACAAATGTCAGTTTTATTAAGCAAGATGAACAATTTTTGTGACTCGAAATCAATCTTTTCACAAATCTCACGGACGGTCTCGCAAGAGGAATCATAATCCCTCGTCAAGTCAATCATTCCCAAAACCACGGATGCTTCAGAAATCTTCTGGAATGTCCTTTCTATGCCAATTTTCTCTATTGTTTCTGATGTTTCACGAAGACCCGCCGTATCAATGAAACGGAAGAGAATTCCATCAATGTCCACTGTCTCTTCTATCGTATCACGCGTGGTTCCGTGGATATCGGAAACAATAGCCCTCTCCTCCCCTGTCAAAGCATTCAGCAATGTACTTTTACCAGTGTTCGTCGCACCAACTATAGCGACAGGTACTCCGTTCTTGATGGCATTTCCTGATTTGAAGGATTTAATTAATGTAGTTATGTGGGAGATTGATTTTTCAAGAAGAGAATCAAGCCTTGACCTATCCGCAAATTCCACATCTTCCTCGCTGAAATCCAATTCCAATTCCATAAGAGAGGCTATCTCTATCAACTTTTCTCTCATTTGCTTGAGTTCGTCTGAAAAGCCGCCCTTCATTTGTTTGAAGGCGATTCTGTGCGAAGCAGCACTCCTTGAAGCAATTACATCGGCAACTGCCTCCGCCTGAGCAAGATCCATTTTCCCATTCAAGAAGGCACGCATTGTAAATTCGCCCGGATCAGCAGCTCTTGCACCTGCTCCAAACAGAAGCCCCATAAGGCTGGACACAATATAAGAGGATGAATGGCAAGAAATTTCAACAGAATTTTCTCCGGTATATGAATAAGGGGCACGAAAGATAGAGACAAGCACCTCATCAAGCACTTCCCCACCCTCTGCATACACGGTTCCGAATTTAATACTATATCCCTTTGCCTCAGAAATGTTTCCATCCCGGCAAGAAATCACTTTATCAGCCACAGTCAGGGCATCGTTTCCACTTACACGTATCACGCAAATCGCGCCTGTACCCGGAACAGTTGCCGGAGCGCAGATTGTATCTTCGTTTTTCAAATACATAACTTAAGTTTCGCAAGCCAATAAAAAAAGCATTGAATTTGCAAAATTAACAATTTTTCCCAAGGATATTGCAGGTAATTTATTCGAGGATTCTTATATTTGTAGGATTTTATAAATGAAATTCTTGTATGAAAACAACAACTCTGAATAATGGGGTGGAAATGCCGCTGCTCGGATATGGGGTATTCAAGGTGGATCCTGCAGAATGCGAGAGATGTGTAACCGATGCCATCAGTTGCGGTTACAGGTTGATTGATACTGCACAGTTCTATCTGAATGAAGAAGGAGTGGGAAATGCAGTCGTAAAGAGCGGGATTCCAAGGGAAGAATTCTTCATAGTGACTAAAGTGTGGATATGCAATTCTGGGGAGGAAAAGGCTATGAAATCCATTGAGGAAAGTCTCAGGAAGCTGCGCACTGACTATGCCGACCTGATTCTTGTCCATCAGCCATTTGGGGACTGCTACGGCACATACCGGGCCTTGGAAAAGGCTGTTGAAAAAGGAATGACAAGGGCATTGGGACTGAGCAATTTCCGTCCGGACAGATATTACGATATAGTTCATCACACCGGAATTGTTCCACAGGTTGTCCAATTGGAAACCAATGTTTTCAGCCAGCAAACTGCTTCAAGAAGCCTTGCGGCAGAGACCGGCACAAAAATAATGGCGTGGGGACCGATGGCACAGGGAAAAGGAGATTTCGCCAACTGTACTGTTTTGAACGAGATTGCATCTGGACACGGCAAGACACCAGTCCAAACGGCACTGCGATTCCTGATACAGGAAGATATTCCGGCAATCCCGAAATCAACGCACAAGGAAAGGATGGCAGAAAATATTGATATCTTCGATTTCTCGCTGACTGATGAGGAAATGGAAGCACTCAGGAGTTTGAATAGGACTGACGGAGGCACGCGGGACTACACCGATCTCGCATACGCGACAAGGATTATCGGACAACTATAAAATTCAGAAAAACCATTAAACTAACTATATGAATCCAGAGAAAAAAGACCGAAAGTACAAATGGGAATTTGAGAATATCGGAGGCACCCTCCGCGTGAAAATTTCCTCCGGAGAGGATATCGCACACCTGTGTGAACTCGATCCCAAGATGTGGACAGTATTGTCCTGCCCGGTAAAAGGCCTTGAAATCGACGAGAAAAGCCTCTCGTTCATTGATTGTGATAATGACGGAAAAATCAGAGTCAATGACATCGTAAACACATCTAAATGGGTGACGGCAGCCATCAGGAACACAGATCTCCTGCTCGAAGGCAAGGACAGCATCGGACTTGAGGAATTCAACCGCAATGATCCTGAAGGACACAGGCTCTACAATTCCGCCCGTAAGATCCTCGACAACCTCGGTAAGAGCGGGGACTGCATCTCTCTCGCCGACACCGCTGACATCGCAGCAATATTCGCCAAGACCAAGTTTAACGGTGACGGCATCATCACAGCAGCTTCAGCGGATGCTCCTGAAGACAAAGCGGCGATAGAAGCGGCAATCAGCGTTTGCGGGAGCGTTACAGACAGAAGCGGTCAGCCAGGCATCAATGCAGCTATGACAGACGAGTTCTACAAGGCTCTTGCAGATTATGCAGCCTGGAAGGATGCGGCACCGGAAGCTCCATACGGTGAAAACACAGAAAAAGTGCTTGCGGCATTCGAGGAGCTTGACGCAAAGGTCAAAGACTTCTTTATGAGGTCAAGGCTTGCAGCATTCAGCCCGGCAGGTGCGACATCACTTGATGTTCAGATCTCCCAAATTGAAGCCATAAGCGCAGAAAACCTTGATGCAAAGGCTGATGATATAGCACACTTCCCTATTGCAAGAATCACAGAAAAAGCTGAAATTGACCTGAGCAGTCCGATAAATCCGGCTTGGGCAGCAAAATTCGCAATCATCAGGGAATTTGCGGTTCCGAAAGATTGTGAAGCCATTACAGAAGAAATTTGGAATGGCATAGGAGCATCATTCGCTACATACAAAGCCTGGAAGACATCAAAGGCAGGATCAGCTGCAGAAGCCCTTGGAGACGAGAAAGTCAGGCAGTTTCTCAAAGAAAATCGCAAAGAAGCCATTCTGGAATTGATCGCTCAGGACAATGCCTTGAAGGAAGAGGCGGATAGCATAGGTTCCGTGGACAAATTCCTCCACATTTTCAGAGATTTCTACCGTTTGCTCCGCAACTTCGTTACGTTCCAGGATTTCTATGACAAAGATTCTGGTACAAAGGCAATCTTCCAATGCGGAACACTTATGATTGACAGGAGAGCCTGTCATCTCTGTATCCCTGTCTATGATATGGGCAAACACAACACTATGGCTCCTGCAAGCGGAATGTATCTGATTTACTGCGACTGCACGGCAAAAGACAAGCCGGGAACATTTACAATTGCAGCAGCGATGACTGTAGGAGATGTTGGAGATCTTTTTGTAGGAAAGAACGCTATTTTCTATGACAATTCCGGTTCTGAATGGGATGCAGTCATCACCAAGATTATTGACAACCCTATCAGCATTTCACAATCATTCTGGTCCCCATATAGGAGAATGGCCACGGCAGTGGAAAATTTAATAAATAAGAATGCAGCTGACAAAGATGCAAAGATTATGAGCGAGGCCACTGCAAAAATTAATGCCGCACCTACCTCTCTTCCGGCTAATGGGGAAAACAAGACACCTGCACAGCCTTTCGACATTGGAAAATTCGCCGGAATATTCGCTGCATTAGGAATGGCTTTGGGAATGATAGGAACCGCACTCGCCAGCATTGTAAAAGGATTTGTAAGCCTTGAATGGTGGCAGGTAATCCTTGCCTTCCTTGGTATTATTCTCGTAATATCCGGTCCCGCAATGGTTATGGCTTGGATGAAACTCAGAAGGCGCAACATCGCACCTCTGCTCAATGCCAACGGCTGGGCTGTCAATGCCTCATCAAAGATCAGCATAATGTTTGGCGAAACTCTCACCGACATAGCCAAGTTCCCGAAACTCAAGCTGAAAGACCCTTATGCAAAGAAAGGAATAGCTCTTTGGAAAAGATGGCTCATTTCAATATGCAGCCTTGTTGTAGTCCTTGTTGTTCTTTGGCTCTGCAATCTTTTCGCTTGGGCGAAACTTCCGTCGCCTCTTCCTTGGTTTGATGACGAAGAAGCTATAAAAGTCGTGGAGGAATCTGCTCCGGCTGCATCTGAGGAAGCTGCTGAATTTTAGAAATATTCCTTAAGATAAAAATATAAAAACGGCATCACATTCAATCTGTGATGCCGTTTTTATATTGTGTTATGGAATTATATTTCGCAGTAGCGAAATGGTGTAGAATTACTGAGCTACTCCAGTGCTGACAACCTGCTCATATTTTGCATAACCGTCAGCATATTTCTGATCTTTGTCGCGGAAACGATAGTAAATATTCTTGAGGTATTCAGCAATATTGACCTTGATTGACTGATCTTTAGACACTGCATAAGCTTTCTCGAAAGGATCAATTGCATTGATAAGAGCATTCTCGAATTCTTCTACAAGTTTCATATACTTCGCATCGTCGAACTCTGTCTGTGCCTTTTCCTGGATTTCTACAGCCTGCTCATAGTAGAGAATACCTGCTCCAATATAACCGAATTCATACTCAGGATTGATTTCAGATGCCTTGTAGTATGAAGCAACTGCAGCATCGTAATTCTTCAGCTGTTTGTGGATGTTTCCTTCAACATAATAGAGGGAAGCATTTGTAGGCTCGTTCTTCTTAGCCTCGTCGAGAAGTTCGAAAAGTCTGTCGGTGTTCTCGTTGCTCTCTATATAATAGTTGATAAGACCAATAAGAATGCTCTGGCTCTGAGGAAATGCAGTGAAACCACTCTCAAGAGTATTCTTTGCAGCCTCCTTGTTACCAAGTTTGGTGTAAACGTCAGCAAGTTTTGCATAAACCTCACCATCCTCATAATATTTGACATCAAGGCATTTCTCGAAGAAGCCCTTTGCTCTCTCATTCTCACCTGTCATCCAAGCTGTGAAACCGGCATTGTAGATGGCTGTGCTGTCAACTGATGAACAAGGCTCAGTAGCTGCTGCAGCTGCTGCATTCTCGAAGCATACGCTAGCCTTCTTGAGGTCTCCAAGCATATAATTGGTCATACCCTCGTCGAGATATTTCTGAGCAACATTCTGGAGTCCGAGAACTATGTCTTTCTTCTTTGAGCCTTTCTCGTCAACCTTGTAAGCTTCTGAATAAGCTGCAAGTGCCTTTGCAAGTGCATCCTCATAAACCGGAGAAGTCACCTCGATGATAGAGAGGACACCAGCACGGTTGTAATAATAGTTGCTTGTAGCATAAACCTCCTTGGTGTAAGGTTCACCATTAAGTACAACAGTCTCCACAGCGACAGGTTTTGCCCCATTCATAAGAAGCTGAAGTTCCTGTTGTCCTGCGCCTACCCATCCGTTTCCGGCAGGAGAAGAATATGCATCCACATAAGTGCTTGCAACCTTGAGCCAGGTAGCAACCTTAGTGGCTTTCTTAGGATTTGCTGCGGCAGCCTCAGCGGCTTCAACAGCCTTGCGTGCATCTGCAGCAGATTTAACTTGAGCATCAATCATCTGCGTAGAGAGCAGAAGTGCCAAAGCGATAAAGATTTTTTTCATAATAGTGTGATTTGTAGTTATTATTCTTGTTCTGTATGCGGTTCAGAATCTTGTGCGTTTTCATTTACCTGAAGGATTTCAGTACCTTCAACATTTCTGGCACCATCGTTACGTGGTTCTTCCTCCGTTTTG
>JBJEBO010000478.1:0-6388 GCA_051870155.1 Candidatus Cryptobacteroides sp. | reverse complement strand
GTCATTGAAGTCTATGGTGTGTGGTTATTCTTTCACGGATGACCAGATTAAAGAGGCCATAGTGCAGATTTATTTACAGAATTCATATCTTTCAGATCCTCATTCCGCCGTTGCATACCTTGCTATGCGTGCCTCCGGTGCTGACGGTTTCTACCTTGCTACCGCCCATGCCGCCAAATTTTCCGAAGTGATAAATGAGGCATTCAAGGAGTATTCGCCCGATACTGAATGGAATATGACCGTTCCGGAGTCGCTTAGTGCCGCAATGGATAAACCCAAAGTGTTCACTTCTATGGACAATAGTCTGAATGATTTGGAAAATATAATTCAAAGTATTAATCCTTGAGCAAAACTAGGAAATACATAGCAATCGACCTTAAATCCTTCTATGCATCGGTCGAATGTGTCGCCAGAGGGCTTGACCCACTGACGACAAATCTCGTTGTAGCAGACATTTCAAGGACAGAGAAGACCATCTGCCTGGCGGTTTCGCCTTCGCTTAAATCATACGGCATCCCAGGAAGGGCGCGACTTTTCGAGGTTGTACAGAAGGTGCGTGAAATCAATTATCGAAGGCGATGGAGGAGTCGTGACGAGCTCCGTTCAGGTGTCTATGACAATGATGAAATCCAAAAGAATCCATCCCTGGCCCTTGACTACATTGTCGCACCTCCGCGAATGAGCGAATATATGAAGGTGAGTTCACAGGTGTATGCCACATATCTGAAGTTCATCTCCCCGGACGACATCCACGTCTATTCTATCGACGAGGTGTTTATGGATGTCACGGACTACCTTGACACCTACGGCTGTTCTGCACACGAATTGGCAATGAGGATGATAAGGGAGGTGCTCAATAATACGGGAATAACGGCAACTGCCGGTATAGGCACCAATATGTACCTTGCAAAGATTGCGATGGACATTGAAGCGAAGCACTCCCCTGCCGACAAGGACGGTGTCAGAATTGCTGAACTGGACGAGATGAGCTACCGGAGGAAATATTGGGAACACACTCCGCTGACGGACTTTTGGAGAATCGGGCGAGGAATAGCAGCAAGACTGGAAGCCAATGGGATGCGCACATTGGGCGATGTTGCAAGAAGGTCGCTTTTCGACGAAGAATCACTATACAAGTTATTTGGAGTAAATGCGGAGCTATTGATTGACCACGCGTGGGGCTGGGAGCCCTGCACCATCAAGGACATAAAGGCATACAAGCCGTCCAGCCACAGTCTGTCCGTTGGACAGGTTCTGTCAGAGGCATATACGTTCGATAAAGCCAGGGTGGTAATTCAGGAAATGGCAGACAGCCTTTCGCTGGACCTTGTTGACAAAAAAATGGTATGCGACCAGATGGTCATAAATGTCGGTTACGACAGTTCTTCTGTAAAAGGATATTCGGGAGATACAGAGAGCGACCACTATGGTCGCAGGGTACCCAAAGCGGCACACGGTTCCTTCAATCTTTCCCGCTTTACTTCATCTACCTCCGAGATTGTTGACGCAGTCGCCACACTCTTCGATCGGATTGTGGACAAGAATCTGCTGGTGAGGAGAATGGCCGTCGTTGCGAACAACACGCTCCCAAAAGGTTCTCCCGAGACGATGCAAATGACGCTTTTTGATTATAAAGAAAATAAGGAAGATGACGACAGGGAGCGCAGACGGCAGGAGGCCATCCTTGCAATAAAGAAGAAATATGGGAAGAATGCTATCCTGAAGGGTCTCAACTTCGAGGAGGGAGCCACCCAAAAGGAAAGGAACAAACAAGTGGGAGGACATAAGGCATAATTATGGGAAAATATGATGATATAATCAATATGGAGCACCCGACATCACAAAAGCATCCGCGGATGCCTATGATTGACCGTGCTGCCCAGTTCTCCGCTTTCGCCGCCCTGACGGGATATGAGGACATTATCTCCGAGACAGGCCGTCTGACCGATTCCAGACCTGAGCTTGATGAGGAGCAGCTACAAAAGCTTGATGAATCCCTCAACCGGATTCAGGAGTCCCTCCCCTCAAAGCCCAAAGTCAAAGGTATCAGGTTCATTCCCGACTCATTCAAGGAAGGAGGTCGCTTGGAACCATTTGAATGCCGCGTCCGCAACATCGATTATTCTACTACCTCCCTCCTAACAACTGACGGGGTATCAATTCCGCTGTATGACCTCTGCGAACTGTCCATCTCACCCACCAAAATTCACCTGCCATAGGAAGAGGTTCCACAGGGCATCCAGATGGGGATTGATGGGAGCAGAGAATAGCAGTTGTTTCCACCTTGATGCTTATTCGTAATGGCTATTATGCTGACACCATCCGATTGGCGGAAAAACTGCTTGACACCAAACACGATCTTATGCAGAAAGCCATCGGCTGGATGCTCCGAGAGGTTGGTAAACGCGACGAATCACTCCTTGTTGATTTCCTCCAGAAGCACAGATTCCAGATGCCAAGAACGATGCTCAGATACGCAATCGAGAAATTCGACCCTGAAAGACGCAAGTATTTTTTATCTCCTAAAGAGCGTAGTCCAATCGCATAATGTGTACAGGTCGGCCATTGCCGTGATAGAGATGGCTGCACCAGTTGATCTGTCCAGTATCCTTGAATCCGCATTTTTCCATAACCCTCCCGGAGGCTGGATTGTCAATGAAGAAATCCGACCAAAGAGTGAGGAACCCCTTGACATTAAAACAGTAATTGACCATAGCTTCGAGTGCTTCCGTGGCAATTCCCCGATTCCAATACGGTTTAGCTATCCAGTAGCCGATTTCGGCGTCCTCCTCCCCTATCGAGATGTTGCTCTCGCCGTGGATAAAGTACCCCATACAGCCTATAGCTTCCCCGGTCTCCCGTAGCGTGACGGCCCAGGTTCTGTCATTGGTAAAGACATCGCGAATCACTTTCCTGCTCTCCTCAATGTCCTTATGCGGTGGCCATCCGGCCCGTGGTCCCACGTCCGGGTCGGAAGCATATTTGAATAGCGTCTCTGCGTCGGATTCCTCCCACGGACGTAGAATGAGTCTCTTTGTTTCTATGATCATAGCTGATTTCTAACAAGCTTCTCAATAATTACACTAATCCGGGCGAAATAGGATGAAAAAATAGTGTATTTCGCCCACTATCCGAACAAGTCTGCCAAGGTTATTACACTATTTGCAATATCGGCGTATCCATTTCTCGCTAGACCATATGTTGTTATTAGGGCAAGGAACACACCTTTCCTTGTAGAAGTCTCCTTGCGGAAGGTCTCACTACGATTAGATAGTTTGAGGTATTCCTCTTTGGAAATAGAATACTCTCCCCCTGAATATTTTACCTCGCAGAGATCAATTATTCCATCAGCTCGGTCTATCACAAGATCCACCTGTGCTCCCTTTGGAGACTCCACACTCCGCCAGGAATAATACTGTGTAAGTATGCGGTCCACACCAATTGCCTTGAGGATTTGCGGAATATGAGCCATAGCAACCCGCTCAAAAGCAAGTCCATACCAAGTGTTCTGCACTGGAGTGTTCAATGTTGCTGACCAGTAATGAGTGTCTGTAATACGGCTAGTAATGAAAGTCTGATGAAAGATAGAATAAAAATCAGTGAGCTGATATAAGCCGCCGGTGGTCTTTACGCTCTTTCCTAGAAGGTTGTAGTACCGGATAAAGTCGCAGTTCACTAAATCTTCGAGTATGTCTCCAAAGTGACCGTTATTATTCACTTTCAATTTGGCAGCAAGGTCACTGCGAGTCATTCCCTTCCGGCTGGTAGCCAGGGCTTTGATAACAGCTTTGTATCGCTCCGGACTGTTGAAAAGGGATTTATACAGGCGATTAAATTCCTTGGCAAGAGGTGCCTCCTTTCCGAAGAATAGTATGTCTATGTTTTCCGGGAGACTCTTGGTTTTGTCCAGAAGGTTAAGATAATAAGGCACACCTCCGAGAATCATATATGTCTGGAGATAAGCGATATCGGACCAGTGAAAACCATTGTGGACTAAGTAATCACGTGTTTCACCAAGAGTGAATGGATAAAGATGCTTTTCGTGAGTAATGCGATTATGGAGTCCACCCTTATCATCAATAATATTGCGTATTATCCAGGAGGTCGCGCTTCCGCAAACAATCAGAAAAATTTCGCGTTGTTTGCCAGCCCAATTATTCCAAAATCTGTCAATGGCCTTAACTAGACGACTCTTGGGTGTTGCAAGACAAGGCAACTCATCAATGAAGACAACCAAACGCTTTCCAGGGATGAGCTTACTCTCCAACAATGTTCGGAGAGCTTCAAAGGCAGTCATCCAAGAACGAGGTCTTCTTCCCTTATAACCGTAGCGGCGAAGGTCTTCACCAAATGCTGCAAGTTCCTCTTCCAGAGTTCCACCAATAATACCAGATGTTGAAAAGGCATACTTGTCTCCAAATAGACTATCCACTAAGTATGTCTTGCCAACACGTCTGCGACCATAGAGAGCCACAAATTCAGCCTTACCTGATTCGTAGTATCTTGTAAGCTCAGAAATTTCCTCCTGTCGTCCAAATAAGTAATCCATTCTGTAATTTTTTACAAATATAATGAATAATTACATAAATCCGGGCGAAATATGCAACATAATTGCTATAAATCGCCCAGATTAGTGTAATATTCAAGTTAAGTTGATGACGAGCATTTCTTCTTGCGAACTACCAGTTTAAAAGGTATATTCTATGTAGTTTACCGTCAGTCCCAAGATGGGCAATCTCAACGGAGAATTCCTTTTCCAACTGGTTCGTGAATACAGCAAAACCATCATTATCCACAGTGGACGGATTGATTCTCATAAAAAGCCATTCTGGATACTTCTTTTGCAAAGCAGAATCAGTAACAGGCTCAAGGCCAGCCATCAGCTTATATGAACAACTGTCGCTCAGATTGTATTTCTGACATCCACAATCATCCCGTACCGCAATAATCGGACTCTTGCCACGGAAGCAATTCACATTCAGTTTGAAAACCAGGTTGGAATTATCAGGAGAATACACCGGATCTTGATATCCCCAATAATATGCAGGCAATATATCCTTGCAATATTTATAGTAATCCGGTTCATCTGTCTCCACACTAGCATACACAAGGGAAGATTGCGGATTGAAGTCACATCCATCGAAGATAGCGAGTGACATATCATAGGCTATCAGACATATTTCCAATTTGTCGTGTTGTTTATCAATCTTTTGCACCAAACTATATGCTTTCTTCATTCTCACGGCTTTGGGCGACATAATATGAGGACGTCGATGCCTGATATACAAGTCAAAAGGGGTCATATAGTCTTCTCCGAACACATAACGCTTCTCCCAACGTTTTTCCTCCTCATTAGACGGCCAATGGTACTCACTGATTGGACAGCCTTTGATAATATCATCCGCAATCTCAAGCAACAATGACTTCAATTCCAACTTGTCTATATCCGGAAAACCATACACCTCAGCTCCGACTATGGCACCCATTAAATTACCGCATACAGCACCGGTGGAATCGCTGTCTCCATCGTGATTGACCGCAGCCACCAGTGCCGCATGAAAATCATTGATATGGCGGAGTGTGCAGAACAAAGCAATTGTCAAGGTCTCGTCTCCGGTCCAGCCTTCTCCAAGGTGGAATATAGCCTCGTGGTCCGGCATTGAAGACTTGCTCAGCCTGATGGCATTGTTTATCTGCCATCTCAGATTGCCGCATTCCTCAATTTCCCTTTCCTCCTTATAATAAGCACGTGCACTTGCAAGTGCAGTCTCGACACATTTCAAAAGCAGTTCCTCGGTTATGGCGCTATCACAATTGAATATTTGGAACAAGATGTCAGCAAATACAGCCGCACAGATATATCCCATCGGATGCTTGTGGGTAATTTTAGCACATTCAGAGGCAAGTCTTATTACATCATCTTCCGTCCAATGAGTATATCCCCTTGATATATCAGAAGCAATCAGCATCGCCACAGGAGCCACACGCATAATCCCGCCGCATCCTTTACTGTCATTCAATGCCTTCGGATTTGCCAACGCCGATAAACAGGTATTACCCGGAGCGCGCCTGTGATTCAACTTCTCAATATCACGTATCCAGCAAATCTGAGGTTTTTGGTAATCGACCTTGCCTATCTGTGTCTGATACCATTCCTTATATGCTTCATCAACGTATGCAGGGAGATCAGCCAGCATCCCGTGGGTGCGCCACCTGGTGATACCGAACAATAGTCCGTTCGCAGTGAACAAAGTCATCTGAGTGTCATCGGATATGAGTGCTTTCCCATTATCCGACACTTTTAGTTTGGTGATTCCATCCGAACCATATAGGTTCAATATACTGGCCCGGCTCATAAACTCCACCGGATAGCCTAACGCGTCCCCTA
>JBJEBO010000477.1:0-6391 GCA_051870155.1 Candidatus Cryptobacteroides sp. | reverse complement strand
TATATCCGCAGCAAGATGGAGAGCGAAGGGCAGCCGAAAGTCTTTTTCGGAATAGATGTGATAGTCGGCTTTCCAGGAGAGAGTGACGAATTGTTTGAAGAGACATACAACTTCCTGAAAGACAGGATAAGACCGGCTTTCATCCACATTTTCCCTTATTCGAAGCGTCCGGGTACTCCGGCTGCAGAAAGAAAAGACCAGGTCCAGGATTCGGTCAAGACCGAAAGGGTGGAAAGGCTTGAAGCCCTGTGCAAGGAATTGCACGATGAGTTCTGTGAAAGCCATAAGGGGATGTCGGCAAAGGTGCTGTTCGAAAGCACCGACCGGGAGGGTATGATGCAGGGTTATACTGAAAATTATATAAGAGTGTCAGTTCCGTACAATCCGGAACTAATAGGGAAAATCGCGGAAATCACTATTCAATAAAATGGGAAAGGTCAAACTTACGTTTTTGGGTACAGGTACATCCCAGGGAGTGCCAATGATAGGATGCAACTGCCAAGTATGCAAATCATCCGATCCAAGGGACAAGAGGCTCAGGGCTTCCGTCCTTGTGGACTGGGACGGGATGAGGCTCTTGGTGGATGCAGGTCCGGATTTCAGATGGCAGATGCTCCGCTCCGGAGTAAGCCATTTGGATGCCATCCTGTTGACACACAACCACAAGGATCATACGGGAGGTCTGGATGACATTAGGGCGTTCAACTATCTGGAAAGAAAGGCGAGCGAAATATGGTGCGAGGAATATGTCGCAGAGTCGCTGAAAAAGGAATATTCCTATGCATTTGAGGCAAAGAAATATCCCGGAGCACCGGAGTGGAACATCCACCTCATCGACGAAAACCCGTTCGAGGTTGCAGTCTATGAAAATACGAAACTTCTCACCTGGGAATCCGGCGTGGGCTACAGTTACGAAGAGAGCAGCCAGGCCCCGAAAATCGAGAAAAGCGTTAAGGTGATTCCTATCCGCGGGATGCATTACAAACTCCCGGTGCTCGGCTACCGTTTCGGGGACATAGCCTATTGCACTGATATGAATTATATTCCGGAAGAGGAATTTGCAAAATTGAAAGGGCTGAAGCATTTCGTCATCAATACGGTAAAGAATGGCAAGCACATTTCGCATTTTTCGCTTGAGGAAGCGATTGCAGTGGCACAGAAAGTGGGGGCCGAGCACAGCTGGCTAACACATCTTTCGCACCAGCTGCCTTGTTATGAAGAGCTTGCGGCTTCCCTCCCCGACGGCATCCTTCCCGCCTACGACGGTCTCGTCATTACTGACTAATGAATTGTCATCTCGACCAAGCGAAGCCATCAATTGTCATCTCGACCAAGCGAAGCCATCAATTGTCATCTCGACCAAGCGAAGCCATCAATTGTCATCTCGACCAAGCGAAGCGCGTGGAGAGATCTAAATGAAACAAACAAACCACGATACCAATGGAAACATACAGAAAACTGACCCAAAATGAAATCGCCCTTCTCGAAGCCCAGATGTGCACAGCATCAGACTGGACCTCCGTAGAAGTGGCAGACGGCTTCAACACGGACTTTGTCCGCCACACCCGTTTTTCAGGAAAGATCAGGCTCGGGGCATTCCGAAAGGAATTCACCCTCGCCGGTGGAATGGTGAAGCACTCCGGAATATGGCACGCCACCCTCCACAATGTAACGGTAGGCGATGACTGCTGCATTGAAAATGTCAACAATTACATCGCAAATTACACCATCGGCAACGGCACGTTCATCGAGAATGTTGACATCATTCTCACCGACGGACGGAGCAGTTTCGGAAACGGTGTAGAAGTGTCTGTACTCAATGAAACCGGAGGAAGGGAGGTGATGATATATGACAAACTCTCAGCCCAACAGGCCTATGTAATGGCTCTCTACAGGCACAGACCTGAACTGATTGGGAAAATGAGGGAAATCATCGGAAACTATGTAGAAAGCATTTCATCCGAAACCGGAACCATTGGCAGCAACGTTACCATCGCCGATGCCGGCTATATCAAGAATGTCAAAATCGGAGATTTCTGCAAGATTGAAGGAACTGCAAGACTTAAGAACGGCAGCATCAACAGCAACGAAGCCGCTCCTGTCCATATCGGCGTGGGTGTCATCGGAGACGACTTCATAATCTCCAGCGGTTCTTCAATCGAAGACGGAGTCACATTCTCCCGCTGTTTCATTGGTCAGGCCTGCAAGTTGGGTCACACCTATTCCGCAAGCGATTCCCTCTTTTTCAGCAACTGTCAGGGTGAAAACGGCGAGGCTTGTGCAATCTTCGCTGGTCCTTTCACTGTCACACACCACAAGTCCACCCTCTTGATTGCAGGTATGTTCTCGTTTATGAACGCCGGTTCCGGCTCAAACCAGAGCAACCATATGTACAAGCTCGGACCTATCCATCAGGGAATAATGGAAAGAGGTGCGAAAACCTCATCCGATTCATACATCCTCTGGCCTGCGAAAATCGGGGCATTCTCCCTTGTTATGGGACGACACGTCAACAACCAGGACACATCAAATCTTCCGTTCTCATATCTCATTGAAAAACAAAACACTTCATTCGTCGTTCCAGGCGTAAACCTGAAAAGTGTGGGTACAATAAGGGATGCCAAGAAATGGCCGAAGAGGGACGGAAGAAAGGATCCGCAGAGACTCGACTGCATCAATTTCAACCTTTTGAGCCCGTTCACCATCGAAAAGATGCTCAAGGGAAGGGAAATCCTTTTGGATATGCGCAGGGTGTCAGGAGAAACTTCCGATACATATTCATACCAGAGCGCAAAAATCACAAACTCCGCCTTGAAGAAAGGCATCGGCTATTATGAGATGGCTATCAACAAATTTATGGGTAACTCCATAATAAAGAGGCTGGAAGATATCAAATTCAAGAACGATGATGAAATCCGCGCGCGCCTCAAACCTGATTTTCCGGGAGGTGATGGCAAATGGGTGGATCTCTCCGGTATGATAGCACCTAAAATTGAAGTTGACAGGCTGTTGGATGACATCGAAAATGGAGTTATAGCTGATGCTGATGATATCAATGCAAGATTCTCTCAGATGCATTCCGACTATTATAATTATGAATGGACCTGGGCTTATGGCAATATCAGGAGATTCTATGGCATCGACCCTGAAACCATCACCTCATCCCAGGTTATCGAAATAGTGGAGAAATGGAAAGAGTCCGTCGTTTCCCTTGACCGTCTTCTCTATGAGGACGCGAAAAAAGAGTTCTCCCTCTCTGCTATGACAAGCTTTGGAGCGGACGGTAGCAAAGAGGAAAAGAACCAGGACTTCGAGGAAGTGCGTGGAGGACAATTCGAATCCAATCCATTCGTCAAGGAAGTTCTGAACCACATAAAAGTCAAGACAGCACTCGGGGATGAACTCATCGGACGCCTCAAAGATGTGAGGTGACAACCCTGTTGTTTTTATTATTGTATTAGTGACGCAACTTCCGATTTCGCCACATTATCGGGTTATTTGCGTCACTTTTCCGAATTTGACATAATTTGAACACAAAACGATTGTTTAAGGACATAATATTGGTAACTTTGTCATCGTACTAAAACCAAAACAATGCAACTCAACAAAAGACTTAACGGCTGGATAGCGACCAAAGCGATAGGTCTGGTCGGTAAAATCGAACATAAAAGATTGATCAGGTCCTGCAGGTATCCACAAGATACAGCCGAGAGAACCCTCAGGGGAATTTTGGAATATGCCAAAGACACTGAATTCGGTAAAAAATATGGTTTTGCAGAAATTTTGGCAGCCAAAACCAGGGATGAATTCTACGCACGTTGGAGAAAAAATGTACCGGCGAAGGATTACGAATTTTTCCGTCCGATGATTGAAAGACACGAAAACGGCGAGGAGAATGTGCTTTTCCCTGGAAAACCGAGAATGTACGCCACCACCTCCGGCACCACCAACAAGCCGAAACTCTGCCCGATGACGGACAAGTATATTGACGATGTGTATGGCAAGATGACAAGACTTTGGCTGTACAATTTTATGATTAACCGTCCGAAGGTGTTCTATGGAAGTTTCCTCAATATCGTAAGCCGCAAGGTGGAAGGTTATGTGGCAGACGGCACACCCTATGGTTCCGTTTCCAGCACTCTTCGCAGCGAAGCCCCAAGTTTCATACAGAGCCTCTATCCCAACCCGGCTTGCGTTTATGACATCAGCGACTATACCGCAAAATACTATGTGCTGATGCGTATGTCTGTCGAGACCCCTGTATCCTGCCTTCTTACAGGTAATCCATCAACCATCATTGAACTTCAAAACAATTGCGACCAGTACTATGATGAGTATGTGAAGGATATTGAGCACGGAACCCTAAGCGACAAAGTGACAATTGAACCTGAAATAAGAGCAGAAATCCAGACTTGGCTCAAACCAAATCCCAAAAGGGCGGCTGAACTCAGGGAACTGAAGGCGAAATATGGAAGGGCGCTTCCTAAGCATATATGGCCGGACATTATGATTATGAACACGATGAAGTGTGGTAACACACGCATCTATGTAGAGAAATTCCAAGACTATTTCCCGAAGACTATGCTCTTCCAGGAGTTGGGCTACATAGCTTCTGAATGTCGTTTCGGTCTTTGTATGGATGATTCTATCAACACCATACTCTTCCCGCAATTCCACTATTATGAGTTTGTGGCAGAGGAGGATATAGATAAATTCAACGCAGGAGAGGACGTGAAGTTCTATCAGGTTTATGAACTTACGCAGGGCAAGCGCTACTGCCCGTTCGTAACCACCTATTCTGGATTGTATCGCTACAATATGAACGATCTCATCGAAGCCGGACCAAAGTTTGAGAACACTAATACTGTGTTTATGATCCGCAAGATCAATGGTATCGTGAGTATGACAGGTGAAAAACTCAGCGAGCCACAGTTTGTGGAGGCCGTTATGGATGCGGAAAAAGAACTTGGGATGCAAACTGAGTTCTTCGTGGGATTTGCCAAGGTGGAAGAATCCCGATATCATTTCTATTACGAGTTCGCAGACAAGAACACTTCCGAGGAAGACAATGCGAAGTTCACTGCCAAGGTGGACGAATTGCTAAAGGAAAAAAACTGCGAATATGAGGCCAAGCGCAATTCGTTCCGCATCAAAGCCCCATTGGGACATAAACTTGTGGATAAGGCATTTGCCAAATACAAGGCGGCCTATATCAAGAAGATTGGCGGTAATGTTTGCCAGTTCAAACTTAATCTCCTGCTCCAGGATGAGGTTCGCCACAGCTTTTTCAAGCATTTATTAGCGAAGTAAATATAAAAGTAATTAACACGAAGAGAGGGTGACTAAAAAGTCAGAGATGGCTTAGAGGTCACTCTCTTTTTATGTCATCAAACCCCCGAGCGTCGGCTGCGGTGTCGTGCGTCAGGCAAAAGTCAAGTCATATTTTTCATATTCCTGATAATCTGTTAGTTGCATTTTGCGTTCTGGGATAAGTCCTATACGGAGAATGTGATATACGAGAAACTGTTGAGTGACAAGCTATCGGCCAACTTAGGCTACGTATATGAAAATTTGGTTGCACAGACGCTTGTAGCTGCCGGCAACGAACTGTTCTACCACTCTTGGCCGACTCCGGACGGAAATCATAATTACGAGATTTATTTCCTGTTGTCCAGGGGCAACAAGTTGTGTCCGTTGGAGGTTAAATCTTCAGGCTATAGGACTCACGCATCGCTGGATGTTCACCTGTTACGGTTCATCTTACACTCAAACTGTTGGTTACACGATGTCTCTTGCCAATTGATAAGGTTGGTCTTGGAAGTATGAAAGAGGGCTCTTTTTAGGACCCTCTTTTCGTGTAATTGAATTACTTTTCCAAATCTAATTTCATTGATAAAAATGTTCATCAATTCCTCTAAGTTTTTATTTTCCAGTTGAGAAAAGATTTGCTTCTGACCATTCGCTTGTTTTGAACTTCATTTCTTTTTCCTGAGATGTCTTGCCATCCGAGAATATGATAATACCTGGCAACTCTTTTGCATCTTTCAATGTTGTCTTGAAAGTGAGGATTCCTTTGTTGGTTTCTTTATTGAAAGTGTTGCTCAGGGTAATTCCTTCAATGTTATTCTTGAATTGTGCTGAAATCTCACCTTTGGGATTTATGGCAGTATATTCAAGTTTGTATTCTTCGTCGTAAACCAATGTTATGTCTGATGTCTCGATGTTTATTGAGAATGAAACTTCTTTCTTCAGAGTTTTCAGCGTAATATTTTTTATTACCGATTTGTTTTTATCTCCAAATAATAAGGATACTTTGTATTCTTTTTCAGAGTCAAGTGCGGTCAGTTCGGCAATATGCCTGTTGACGTTGTCGGCATAACTCCATAGCCTC
>JBJEBO010000476.1:0-6409 GCA_051870155.1 Candidatus Cryptobacteroides sp. | reverse complement strand
CGCAAACTGCACAACCCTCGAATATCCAATTAATTATCATTTGCGAAACTTGAGTCAATTGATATTCAGGCTGAACCATTCGATATGGAATGGGAGCACCCAGGTCCAATATTCCCAACGGTGCTTGCCCGGGCTGAAAAGGGCTATGTGCTTGAGACCCATTTCCTGGCATTTGCGGACAAAGTCTTCGGAAGCAGGAAGGAATTTGGTGTCAGAGGAGCCGCAGCTTACGACCAGCATCTTCGAGAAGGCTTCCTCACCGCAGATTTCCTTGATACGTTCGAGCCTGTAGATGGCGCAAATCGCCTTGCATTCAGGGTCTTCGATATGCGAAGCCCCTATCATCGGTGGAATTAGTTCCTTCGAACCTGCTGAATATTTCAAGTCGAGAACTCCGCTCATCGACCCGGCCCCGGCAAATAGGTCCGGACGGTCAAGGAAAATGTTCATCGCTCCGTGACCTCCCATCGAAAGTCCGTCGATGAATGTTTTGTGTGGGTTCAAGCCATACTCCGAATCTATCAGAGGCCATAGTTCGGTCCAGAAGAAGTCACGCCACTGCATCTTGGTCTCGTCCGTCTTGTTGATATACCAGCTGTCCTTGAATCCGTCAGGACATACGATGCGGAAACCGAAGCGGTTGCAGAGGGTTTGGAGATCCGTGCTTTCCTCCCAGTTGCGCCAAGAACCTCCCCATCCGTGAAGCAGGAAAAGTACAGGTAATGTCTCTTCCTGCACCTTGCTACAGGTATCTCCGTTGCAGCAAGTACCATCTCCGCAACATATTTTCCCACCGCAACAATGTTCCTGAATATCAGGAGAATAAACCACAATAGTGTCATTGCAGTGAAGATTCTTGGACTCAATGATATGGACTGTCCTTGTCGCGGAAACGCTCAAAGGGAAAAGCACCGCTATAGATGCGAGAATTGTTTTGATATAATGAATCATATTTTTTTGTTTTCCACAAAAATACAAAAAATGTCTATATTTGTGAATATCTTAAATTTCGAGGACTGTACAACTCTCGAAAGACCAATAAATTATCATTTGCAAAACTTGAGTGATATTATAATTGAGAATGGGTTATGAAATTGAATATAAGTTTATTGGCAGTTCTTATATTTTTGTTGGGCAGTTGCTGTCCCCAGGCTTTCAAATTGAAATGCAATTTATCCAATGTTTTAAGGCAGTATGACGAAAATGCTGTCATAGATTCAGTGGCAGTGCAGGCTCTGTCTTCCGAAGGGAATTATGAGACAATTGGTTATGCGAAGGTTAGCGGTGATGAGGCGATTTTTCGGGGAAAGGTTCCCGAGCCGGTTTTAGGGCGCATCAAATTCTTTCTGTCAGTGCCTGGAGGTTCAGGCTCATCGGATGCAGCTTTGATAATAGAGCCCGGGTCAATAAGTTCTGATGACGCTATTGTTTTCTATGGATCCAGAAACAATGACGCCTTGAATCAAGCTGTGCAGGAATTGGATAAATGCTCAGAGGATTCTGTGGCAGTACGCAATCTGTTTGCCGAGACCGCCGAAAAATATAGCGATGCCACCTTGGTCGCTCTTCTTTCAAATGCTTTTCGTAAGTTGGACCCGGGAATGTGGCTTAGGACAATAGGACAAATGGATGATGCGATTATAAATCATCCGGTGATTGAATCTTGTTCCAAGAGAGCGAATGCTATTCTTGTTGCAGAGCGTGCGGCAAAAGCTACGGCGGAAGGATGCAGATTTGCTGATTTCAAGGGAGAGTGGAACGGCCGTGAATATAAATTGTCGGATTTTGCAGGTAAAGGCAAATATGTATTGGTGGATTTCTGGGCTTCCTGGTGCAGACCGTGCCGCGAGGAAATACCGAATGTTATCCGTGTCTATGAAAAATATAAGGACAAAGGTCTCGTGGTGTTGGGAGTAGCCGTTTCCGACAGACCGGAACAGACGGCAAAGGCAGTTGAGGCCCTCGGCATCAATTATACAGTAGTTAATGAAGTCGGTCGCAGCGCCTCAGATGCATACGGCATCCGTTTCATTCCCCAAATCATTCTAATAGCCCCCGACGGAACGATTGTTGCTAAAGGATTGACTGGTGATCAAATAGAAACCACCGTTCAAAAATTTCTGTCCACAAAAATGTAGGGTTTTGTGGACACTTTGTCCAGAGAATGATATTCGGGTAAAATTGAAACTGTATGATAATTTTGCCAAACAAAATATCCAGGGAACAACTTGCCGAATTGGCAGAGAATGTCTATGGAGATATGATAAAGGGGGTTGTCGATATAGACAAGGGAAAACTGGCACTTGACGAAGAAAGATGGGCTTCTATCAGCCTGATGGAACAGATGGCAAACATAGGCAGTGAGGTCGGAAGGACTTGGGACATTATGCTACTGCATTTCGCCGCAATATTGCGTAGTTGAGACATCTCTTAATAAAATAACCACCAATCAATGAACCAATGAAACCAATCACCCACCATCTCCTGACAATCGCATCATCATTGCTTCTTCTTTTCTCAATCGGGCACAAACCGGCTTCGGCCCAGGCAGTGTCTAAATGTTGGAACCCGGACAAGGGGACACATTATATAAACCCTGTGATCAATGCAGACTATTCCGATCCTGATGTCTGCCGCGTTGGGAGCGATTATTATATGACATCCTCTTCTTTCTGCAGCTTCCCTGGGCTTCAGATCCTCCATTCTACTGACCTTGTGAATTGGGAGATTATTGGGGCTGCCTTGAGGGATTATCCGGGATCCTTATGGTCGGATGAAAGGCCGTGGGAGGCTTTGGGACACGGGATGAGGGCGGATTTGTCGCCTGTGCCGGGAGCCCTGGAGTGGAAAACGGTGCCTCAGCACGGCAATGGAGTATGGGCCCCTGCGATAAGATATCACAACGGAGAGTTCTATATTTATTGCGGTGATCCCGACAGGGGAATATTTATGGTGAAGACCTCCGATCCGTCGGGCCTATGGGAAGAACCTGTATGGGTCGTGAAGGCAAAGGGGTTCATAGATCCGTGCCCGTTGTGGGATGAGGACGGAAAGGCTTGGCTGTCATTTGGTTGTGCGGGAAGTCGTGCGGGAAATAAGAGCTTGATGTTTGTAGCTCCGATGTCGCCCGACGGAAAATCTCTGATCTCTCCTGGAAGAATTGTTTATGACGGTCATCGCACTCAACCTACCATCGAAGGAACAAAATTTTATAAATTCAGGGGACATTATTATATATTCTCTCCGGCAGGAGGAGTGCCTACCGGATGGCAGGTGGTCTTGAGGGCGGAAAATCCGTATGGACCTTATACAGAAAGGGTTGTGATGGCTCAGGGGGATTCTCCTGTTAACGGGCCTCACCAGGGCGCCTGGGTTGACACCCCTTCAGGAGAGCATTGGTTCCTGCATTTCCAGGATAAGGATGCATACGGTCGTGTGGTTCATCTTCAGCCGATGACCTGGACAGATGAGGATTGGCCTGTGATCGGGGTTGACAAGGATGGAGACGGAGTTGGAGAGCCTGTTATGAAATATCGCAAGCCGTCCCTTACAGGCAGCGGAGTGTTCCAGCCGGCAGAGAGCGACTCGTTCGCTTCTGTGGATTTGGGGCTTCAATGGCAGTGGAGCGGTGTCCCGTCCCCTTATTGGTATTTTGTCGGTCCGGGCGCTTCGAATCGGGATGGGAGTCAAAATAGTATAGAAAATACAGGGAAAGGTGCCCTTAAACTGTATTCAGTGGAGCAGGCGGAGTCTTGGCGCAACCTCTCAGATTCTCCTAATCTTCTGCTTCAAAAATTCCCTGCCGACAAATTCACGGTAACAGCTTCGGTCAAATTCGTTGCCAACCCGCAACTTAAGGAAAAAGGTGAGAATTGCGGTCTTACGGTGTTCGGACTTGACTATTTTGCTTTGAAACTGGTTGATACAGAAGAGGGTGTTGTGCTTCAGGCTGTTGAATGCAAGGATGCCCTTCAAGGTTCCGAGGAATCCGTACTTGCCTCTGTCCCTCTCACTTCCACTCCTCTCCCTCTGCCGTATTCCGACAAATATATGTCAACGACAGTCCCTCCTGTAGCACCTCTTGCTTATAGTCAGACCAGTCTGTTCCTGAAACTGTCCGTAGCCCCAAAGGCTCGCAAGGGTGATGTCCCTGAGGCACTTTGCCATTTCGAATACAGCCTCGATGGCAAGAAGTGGGTTACCCTGCCGAATGATTCATATCGCTTCTCTGCCCGTCCGGGGAAATGGGTTGGTGCAAAATTCGGTTTCTTCTGCAACCGTCACTCCTCTAAGAACGACAGTGGGTGGCTTCAGATTGACAGTGTGACTGTTGGAAAATAAAGTCCTATAGATTCCTATGAAAACGAACTTGAAAAAATGTCTCCTGATTCGGGTGCTGCGCAACACAGCCGCACTGTTTTGCTCGCCAATCCATTGTTTATTGGAATAAACATTTTTGAAAGAAATTTGTTTATCCGAATAAACATTTATACTTTTGTGGAAAACACTTGCGATATGGATACCTTATTTGAAAGGCATGCTCGACAACACCAATCAGCTTTACAGTTTATGCAATAAAGAACCAGAGAAAGGCACAGTCCGGGAATGCTATTTCTGCAATCAGCTTGCGTCAGCAGGTTACAAAGTTGAGTATGGCGGACTCAAGACAGGAGATTACAGAATCAATGGAGAAATCGTAATAGAAGTCGGAGGAGCAAGCAAGGGAATGTCGCAGATAAATGAAGATGATAAGGCAAAATCAGCACTTGCCGTAGATGATATTGACATTGCCTTGGGCAATAAAATTCCGCTGTGGGCATTCGGATTCCTCTACTGATCAACTTCCATAAATAGCATAATGTCATAGTTTAAGATATTGGCATTCTTGACTTTAACACTCTTGTCAACGGCGGAATATATTCAGACGGTATTCGAGACCGAAGCGGATCTGCTGGAAAGGCCAGTCGATGAAGCCGCATTGATGCTCGAGATTTAGGGAAAAATTGTTGAAGGTCCAGGAAAGTTTGGTCTTCAGGCTCATAGGATTATCGCCGTGGTGGCGCCATCCAAAATAGCCTCCCCAAGTCTCGCTGATTCTGAAACGACCTTTTTCGAAGGCTGCCTGGACACCATACATTACAGCATCATTTTGTTTCCAATTGTCTGTCTGCCAGCACATAAACCCTGCACTCAACGATGTTCTCAGCACCGCATTGCTTCCAACTTTGAAATCTCTTCCCAATGAACCGTCGAAGAAATAGCCGGGACAGTCGTAATAGCGCGAATTTTCATAGCTTTGTCCCGAAGCCGTCTTCATTCCGACCCTAGCGCTCAAATCCAGCCAATGTTTCTCCTGCTCAAGGATTTGGATGTCTGTGGAAAGATAGATGTCCCCGTGGCAGAATCCGCTTACCCTTCCGTCTGCATTAATCTCCCTGAGCTCATTCACAGAAGGACCGCTGCTATAATATTCCACTGCATCATCCCAGATTACAAGATTGACTCTTGAAGTAAAAAGAGGAATCCTGATTCTGATGAACATATCCGCGGTGTAATCATCCATCACGGAACCTTTGACCGCCGTGCCGAAAATGCTGTCGGCATAGATTTCCGCCTTGAGTGTTCCGGATGTCCTGCCGTCGAGCATATCCGGAATGGGAAAGGCATTTGGTCCGAAATACAGGGGAGCTATATGGCTTGGATAGGGCGGTGACGAGGGAGTCTTGCCTGAAACGGGAATAAGCAGAAGCAAAAATGCCAATAACGCAATAATGTGTTTCATAAATTTTTAGAAAACCGTGAGAGACATTAATTCGCGTTTAAGCCCAATTCAGTGATGATTCGGTCCATCGATGCATATTTGTCAAGCACCCAGAGAATGTAGCGGATGTCAACGCAGACACATCTGTTATATTCCGGGATGAAGGCGGCATCCGAAGCGAGAGATTCCTTATTGCCATCGAAAGCCAATCCTATCAGGCGTCCTTTTGAATCAAGCACCGGACTTCCGGAATTACCTCCGGTTATGTCATTGTCGGTGAGGAAATTGACAGGCATCCCTTCTTTAGTGCCCCATTTCCCCCAATCGCCTTTCTTCAAAAGATTCAACTGTCTGTCGTTGATATTGAAGTCGTAGGATGAAGGATTGTATTTTTCGATAATTCCTTTTGAGGTTGACTGTGATGAGCAGATAATGCCATCGCGTGGCTCCACAGTCCGGACAGTTCCGTAAGTGAGCCTCATAGTGGAGTTTGCATCCGGGTATTGCGTCATTTCACGCTCTTTCCTCATCTGATACAAGGCGTGGGTGTATTCCCGCTCAAGTTCAATCACTGAAGGACTGCCTTCGAGGGCTGCGATTCTGTTGTTGAAATCAATCATCCTCACATCGTTGAAAAGTCGGTAAAGG